>VAWV01000225.1 GCA_005883295.1 Actinomycetota bacterium | reverse complement strand
TCACTGGGCTGACCGAGCGTGAGGTGTACGACCACTCGCTCGACGAGATCGCGCTCGCGGACAGCGCCGGCTTCGACGGGGTCTGGCTCGTGGAGCACCACTTCTTCCGCGAGTACTCGCACTGCCCTGCGCCGGAGGTGCTCTTCGGCGCGATCAGCCAGCGCACCGAGCGGCTGCGGATCGGACACGGTGTCGTGCTCCTGCCCTTCAACCACCCCGTGCGAGTGGCCGAGCGGATCGCCGCGCTGGACATCATGTCCGGCGGGCGCATGGATGTGGGCGTCGGTCGGGGAGTCTCCCCGCTCGAGTACGAGGTCTTCGGGGGCAAGATGTCCGAGAGCCGAGCGCGCGTGGACGAGGGCCTCGAGATCCTTCGCCGCGCGTGGGCGGACGAGCCGTTCTCGTTCGACGGGCAGTTCTGGAGCTTCCCGGAGATCGACGTGGTGCCGAAGCCGCTCCAGACCCCTCACCCTCCGCTGTGGACCGCGGCGGTCAGCCCCGAGACGTTCCCGATGGCCGCCGAGCAGGGGCTCGGCGTCCTCGCCGGCCCGTTCAAGCCCCTGTTCATGATCTCGGAGGATCGCCAGCACTTCGTGGACCGCTGCCACGAGCTCGGGAAGGATCCGGCGGACCTGGGTTTCGGCATGACTGTCGGGGCGGTCGTGCTCGACGACCACGAGCGCGCCCGCGAGGTCGCCGGGACCAACATCCGCTGGTTCTACGAGCAGCTCCTGCGTCTGACCGCGCCTGTACTCGAGAAGGGCGGGGAGGCTTACCGCTACTACCGCGAGGAGCTCGGGACGCTGCGCGCCCTTACGGGCGGGACGCCCTCCCTCGAGGGCCTGGAGGCGGCCGGCATGGTCGTGGCGGGCGACGCCGAGCACGCGATCGAGCAGCTCCGCGGCTTGGCCAGCCACGGGATCGACCACGTGCTGTGCGCGGTCCAGGCGGGTGGCGTGCCCCACGCGGACGTGCTGCGCTCGATCGAGTTGTTCGGCGAGGAGGTCATCCCGGCGCTGCGCGGCATGCGCACGGGTGTGGAGGCCCCCGCGGCTGGGCGCGGGCGGGGCCGCCCGGACATGCGGATCTTCCTGCGGGAGTCGGCGAACGTCACGCCCGAGCTCCTGTTCCAGGCGATGCCGCTGTCCTTCCGCCGAGACCGCGCCGACGGGCTCCGTGCTCTCTACCGGATCGACCTCGCGGGCGAGGGCGGCGGCACCTGGTGGGTGGACGTGGCGGACGGCAGCTGCGTCGTCACGCGCGAGCACGAGGGCCAGTCGCCCGACGTTCGCATCCGCAGCGACGCCGAGACGTGGGTCGAGCTCGCGAAGGGCAACCGGAGCCGACTCGGTGCCGTGCTGAGGCGCCGGCTGCGCGTCAAAGGGGACCGCCGGAAGGCGGCGCAGTTCGCTCGACTGTTCGGGTGAGGCGCCGGCCCAGCGGTACCTGACTTCGACGGACAGTGAGCCGTCCCCGCCGGACGACGCCCGGCCATGGCCCGGACGCCGCCCGTCGAGGACCTAGCTGCTCGCCCGCTGATGCGGACAGTGGTGCGCCGGGGCGGCTCGCGTGCTCGACTTCGACGAGCTGGTGCTGCTGTTCGTCGTACTCGTCGTACTCGTCGCGCTATGCGATGCCGCACCGTTCGACCCACTTTGGGACGCCGCGATGGCCGAGCCGCCGCCGGCGAGCAGGGCCGCCGTAGCGGTCACCGCCAGAACCGATCTGGGGGCTTGCATCGTGCCTCCTTTCTCCGGGTTCGGTACAGCTAACCGGGCTGGACTAAGGCCGGACTCAGGCGCGCGTATGAAGGCCGTAAGAAACGGCCAGTTGGCGTTAGCTGACGATCAGCCGCCGCACTCGCTCCGCGAAGCTCGATGGACGCTTCTTGATCGGAAACCCGCTCTCGTCGTACCTGAGCGGGCTAGCGAACGCCTCGCCGCCCCCGAGTTCATCGTCGAGAGGTTCGTGCCGGAGCGCGACAACGGCCGGCTCATCTGTGCACCGACCGATCCGGGAGGCCGTCGTTTACGACCTTGAGCTCGACGGGCTCCGCTGGTCCGACAATCTCGTGAAGCGCCCACCCGAGCAGCCAGAGCCCCGAGCGCTCGTCTGGGTCGAGGGGAGCGCGCTCCAGCATCCGCTCGACTGCAGCGAGCGGTCGCCCCACGGCGAGCATCGCCTCGACCTCGGTCCGGTAGTGCTCGAACAGCGCCCTGTCGCGGTCCGATGCCATGACCACATCTCCTATCCGGTCCCACGCCTGCGCCCCGCGGACGGACGTAGTCCCGCTGTGAACCAGGCATTACAGCGCGACTTGCTCGCAATGTCCAGCGACGAGTCGGTCGGGCGATTCGGGTCAGCGACGGCGACGCCGGAACGACGGGCCCCCTCCCATCCGGTGGAGACGCCGATCGAGGCGCTCGGCTGCCGCTCCCAGAACCAGGGACGAGAGGAGCCACCCGGCGACACCGCCGACGACGAGGGCGAACGGCGGCGACAGGTCGGTGAGCGCCCGGGCGAGCGCGGCGCCAACAACGGCCCCGCAGAACGACACCGCTGTTGGAACCGATACCAGCCAGATTCGCGCAGCGTATCCAGATGGATGGCGCAGAATTGGGACCGTGCGCGAGAAACGCATCGCCATCCTCTTCCACGAACGCCAGCGCGAGCAGCGGCTCCCCCTCTATGCCATCCACTACCTCAGCGAGTTCTGGCGCGCGGATGGGCTCGAGGTTGTGCACCTGTTCGGCGTCGAGGAGTTGGTGCCGGCGGACGTCGTCGTCGTCCACGTCGACACCTCGGTCGTCCCGGACGAGTACCTGGAGTTCGCCCGGCGCTATCCGGTTGCGATCAACGCCGGGGTGAGCGACATCCGGAAGTCGCGCTTCAGCACGCTGCGCGTGACGCGGGACAGCGACTATGCCGGGCCCGTCATCGTGAAGTCGGATCTGAACTACGCCGGGGTGCCGGAGCGGATGGTCGGGGAGTCACGGGGGATCGCGACACCCTTTGGCGCACCCGCCGAGTACCCCGTCTACGAGCGCATCGCCCACGTGCCCGGCCGCTTCTTCGACGCCCCCGAGTTCATCGTCGAGAGGTTCGTGCCGGAGCGCGACAACGGCCTCTACCACGTGCGGCTCCTCGACTTCCTCGGGGATAGGTACACGTGCGTGCGCGTATCAGCGGAGCATCACGTGGTCGGCGTGGCCTCGCAGGTCGGCTACGAGCAGGTCACGCCGCCGCCGGAGGTGTTCGAAGTTCGCCGCCGGCTGAAGCTCGACTACGGCAAGATCGACTACGTGATGTACGGCTCGACGCCCATCGTCCTCGACGTGAACAAGACGATGGGTGCGGGGAACGTGACAGGACCCGACGACCTCCGGGCCATGCGCTGGCACCGCGCGGAGGGCATCTATGCATTTCTGAGCTGAGCGCTCAGCCCGTAACGGGCGCTTAACGCGCTTTCAAGGTCTGCGCCTACGATCCGTCGGTGATGCTCCGCGCGGGGTCCCGATTCTGCGAGCGAGCCGTCATCGCTATCCGCCGCCATGGCGCACGCCGGGCCGTCGCGAGGGCCGCTCGACGGCTCGTACGGCGGCTCCACGCCCACGAGCAGCACACCTGGTACGAGCTCGACCTACGGGTCGCCAGACCACGGCTTGCGCTCCCGCAGGACCTCCGGTTACGTCTGGCCGAGGACGCCGATCTTGCTCAGATCGAGGCGCTGCCCGAGACAACGAGCGTTCCGGTCATGCGGCGCCTGCGTTCGGAGGGGCATCAGCTCTGGATCGTGGACGGCCGCAGCGGGGTTGGCTTCGTTTGCTGGGTCTTCCGCACGCGAGCCCCGGTCGCAGCTGCGAAAGGGCGCTGGATCGATCTGCCCGACTCGGTCGTCTGCGTTGAGGACTCACTGACCGCTCCTGCGATGCGCGGCAGGGGAATCGCACCGGGAGCGTGGTGCGCGCTCGCGGATCGGCTCGAGGCTGATGGGGTGCAAGCGCTGGTGACCAAGGTCGAGCACTGGAACCGACCCTCGCACCGGGCGTTGGCGAAGACCGGGTTTCGCCCGACGGCGGAGATGAAGCTGGATCGCGCGTGGGGGCGCAGCCGCGTGGCGGCGACGCCGCTCGGCGGCGGAACCGGAGCGCTGCTTGCGGGTCTGATCCTCGGTGGCCGAGAGGGATGACCTGACGGACGTCGTGTGCGGGGCGCGCCATCAGAGCTCGAGTCCGATGGCTCATCTTCTTAGCCCGGGAGCAGCTTCAGGCGCGCGCTTGTGATCTTCCGGGTGCCGAAGCCGTCATGGGTGACCGCCGTCGCGATCGCCGCGAGGTGGCCGTTGTGATGCACCAGCTTGCGGCCGGCTTGCGAGATCTTCACGGTCACGTTTGACACCTTGCCAGGAGAGATCGTGAACCGAGCGCTGCCGAGCGTCAGCACATGAGGGCTGCCGTGCTTGCCGGTGGACACCGCCTTGGCCGACTTGAGGGTGAGCGTGCCGGCGCACGCCCCGGCCGTCTTGCGGGGGCAGCTCAGCCCGATGCGCACCTTCCCCTTCTTGAGGTGCACGTCGCCGCCGGTGATCGCGACGCCGGCGAACTTCGGGATCCCCGTGCCCCTGAGCGCCACCTGCTGCGGACTGCCGGGTGCGTTGTCCGCGATCCGGAGCGCCGCTGTTAGGAGGCCCGCGGCGATCGGCTTGAAGCGGACGCCGATCGAACAGCTCGCGCCCAGGGCCAGGAAAGCGCCGGTGCAGGTGTCGCCCGCCTTCGCGAAGTCGGCTGGGTTGGTGCCGCCCAGTGTCGCCGCGGTCGGTGAAAGGGCCAGATCCCCGACGTTCGTGAGGGTGATGGTCCTCGGCGCGCTCGTCAATCCGATGCGCAGTCTTCCGAATGGGAGCGTCGTCGCGCTCAGCCTGGCGGTCGCGGGCCGCTGCTCGTAGGCGCCCGCATCGCACGCGGGGCCTGCCGGGCGCAGGACGCCGCGCTGATCGGCGGCGGGGCACGCGCCGCCCGCAGGCACGAGGTCCACCGCGGCGCTGCCGCCGCCCAGCGCGAGCGTGTCGGTCTGACCGCCGTTGTTCTGGAGTGCGCCGAGGCGCGGATCGGCGTTCGCGCCCGGGCAGCTCGTATCGCTGAAGCTGATGTTGTGCCCACCGTCGCTGATCGCCGGGCCGGTTGCGGCACAGTTGGTGGGGACGTTCGTCGCCGCGACCGTGTTCGTCAGTGAGCCTCCCGCGGCCGTCTTGAACCCGCCGCCGGTTCCGTCGGGGGGCGGTGACCCACCGCCGGCATTCTGACCAGCGCTGCCAACGTCGTTCGACGCCAGCGTGACGTTGGTGAGAGAGGCGCTTCCGGCGGTGATCGAGATGCCGCCGCCGGATCCTCCGACGCCGCCTCTTCCGGGGAAGCCAAGATTGCCGCCCTCTGCCGCCGCCGCTCGAGATCGCACCCCCCGGGCCGCCCGCCCCGCCCCTGCCGCCGCTATCACCGCCCGACCCGCCGTCAGCGCCGTTGCCGGCTAAGTTGGCAGTCAAGGTGCTGTCGCGGACGGTGAGCGCGCCGCTGCCCTCGTTCACGATCGCGCCGCCGGCCCCGCCGGCCCCACCGGTGCCGCCGCCAGGACCTGAGGTGCCCCCGGCGCCGGTGCCGGCGCCGTTGTCGCGCAGCGTGCTCGCTGCAACCGTCAGGGTCTCCCTGTTGCGGATCGCGCCTCCAGTCGCGCCCGGATCTCCGGGAGTGCTGGGAGTCACCCCGCGCCCACCCTGGATCGTGATGCCTGCCAGCACGACGGTCACAGGCGCGGGACCGGGCACGTCGAAGACACGGTCGATGTGGTTGGCGTCGATGGTGGTGGTGCGCGCGCCGGCCCCGATGATGTCGATGTCGCTCGTGAGGTCGAGGTCGCCCGTGGCGTTCGTGTTCTCGCCCGCGCCGGTGCGCTGGAGGACGTAGGGGCCGGCGGGCAGCACAATCACGTCGATGCCCGACGAGGCCCCGGCCGCGCACTCCCCTGCGACCACCCCGGACGCAAAGTTCGAGTTGGCTGCGGTCACCGCCTCCCGGAGCGAGCAGGATCCGTCGTTGGGGTCGACCTCGTCGAAGGGCGTGTTGACCTTGATCTGGTTGGCCGCCGCCGGCGACGCGAGCGCGAGGGCTGCGAGGAGAACAGGTATGACGGCGCCGCTCGTCATCGTGATGAACCTGCTGCATCGCGGGACGCGGATTGCGCGCGTGGTGGCCTCCTGTGCGTGTTCCCCGCGTCCCTCCTTTGGCACCATCGCGCCAAGGCGCAAGGGTTCGTGTGCCGACCTTATATCTGCCGAAATGGCCAGTCAACTTCCGCCGAGGACCCGGGCAGGGTGTGTTACGTCTGGACCGCGAAGATCCGCCACGGTCCGGGCACGCCCTTGAGCTCGTGTTCCCCGCGGTCGCTCAGTGTCTGGCTAGAGCCGACGATGAGGTCGCGGACGGTGCTGCTGACGAGAACTTCGCCTGGTGCGGCAAGGCCGCTTATACGCGCGCCGATGTGGACGGCAATACCGCCGACGTCGTCATCGGGAAGCAGCTCGCATTCGCCCGTGTGCAGACCCGCGCGAACCTCCAGGTCGAGCCTCCGGGCACCGTCGCGGATTGCGATCGCGCCGCTAATCGCGCGGCTTGGGCCGTCAAACGTGGCGAGCATGCCATCGCCGAGGGACTTCACGAGGCGACCTCGGTGTCGCCCCACCTCCTCGCGCACGAGCTCATCGTGCCGTTCGAGCAGTGCGCGCCAGCGGCCATCGCCCAGCTCAGCAGCGCGCTTGGTCGAATCCACGATGTCCGTGAAGACCACGGTCGCGAGCACGCGGTCGCTGACGACAGGTCGTCGCACGCCTGTCAGGAACTGCTCGATCTCATGCGCAGCCCGGCCGCCCGTCGGAACCTCGACGTACTGCGCGTTTGGGATATGAGCTGCGGCGTAGCGCGAGTGGCGCTCGTCGACGAAGGTGTCGTTTGCTCGGCGAAGCACCAGCGTCGGACACTGCACGCTGGGAAGCGCGTCACGCACGTCGAGCTCCCCGACCATGACCAGTGCCGCAGCGGCGGCATCGGGAGTCATCGACAGGCGCCGATGGCGTGCGAGGAGAAGTCGGTGGTGCTCGTCTTGGCCGGCGAAGGCGCCCCACGGCTGTTCGGGCGAGCTGCTGCCCCAATGTTCAACGACCGCCTGCACAATCGCATTGCGCTCCTCGACAGTCTGCGCCCACTCGTAGCCCGGCCCGCGTACGACGCGCGGCGTCGGCGTGATCAGCACCAGTGCCCGAACAAGGTCCGGGTTCGAAGCCGCGAACAGCACCGCGAGCGCGCAGCCCTCGGCAACCGAAATCAGAGCCGGGTACTCAGACCCTGCCGCCTCGATCACCGCGCGCACGTCATCGATCTGCTCCTCCAGCGGCGTCGCCCCGGCAACCCCGCCGGACATGCCCGCCCCACGGCGGTCGAAATGGATCAGCCGCGCGAAAGAGGCAAGCTGCTCGAGAAAGCGCGCCCTCGGCGGCAGGTCCCAGTCGAGCTCGATGTTGGAGAAGAACGACGGGACGACCACGATGTCGAGAGGGCCCTCGCCGAGCACTTGGTAGGCGATCTGCGCATCGCCGCTGCGTGCGTAGCGCGTGGATACCTCCATCCGGGGCTCAGCGTACGCCGCTCCGCATCAACCGGAGAAATACTTCAGCGGACCGGTGATCTTCCAGGCACCGCCCTGTTTCCGCAGCTCGAGAGCCGCGGGGGCTTCGGTCGTGCCCTGAGCCACGACTGTCGCCGTGTTGCCGTGCACGGCGACGCTCTTGATGGTGCCGTCTTCAGTCGAGGGGTTGTGCGTCTCGATCTGTGCCAGGCACCTGGTCCTGGTGCGAAAAGCGCTCTTAACGAGGGTGTCCGATAGGTAGCCGCACGCCTGCGCGAACTTGTTCTCGAACAGCGTCTTGTCGAAGCCGTTGACGACGTCGCGCACCTGTTGTGCGTCGGACTTCCCACCGCACGCCGAGACGCCGGCACTGATCCCGATGGCGACTGCACTCGCGGTAAGACGACGGTGTGCGCGACCGAAGGTGGATTCACGGCTCACTGCTGATGTTCCTTTCGAGGCGACGCCTCCCGCGCGGCGACCCTAACCGAGTACGCGCTTGGTGGTCAAGCGCGATGAGTTCTCGGGCAGACGGTGGTCTCAATCGGTGTAGTCACCTGACAAGGAGAGAGCACGATGAGCCGCACCCAGACCACGAAGGAGTCGCGCGACAAGCGGAGGTCGTTGGACCATGACTTCACGGCAGTCCTGCAGAAGAGCCCTAATCCGGGAGGCTGGACCTACCTCGTGATGCCTGGGTCAGCCGAGTTCTTTGGAACTCGTGGGC
The DNA here is from genome assembly GCA_005883295.1 of Actinomycetota bacterium. Taxonomy (GTDB): domain Bacteria; phylum Actinomycetota; class Thermoleophilia; order Solirubrobacterales; family Thermoleophilaceae; genus AC-37. Next base: position 76 of record VAWV01000225.1, on the reverse strand, counting down.
TCGTCAAGGTCAGTGGGACGATCGAGGGCCATCCCTTCCGGAGCTCGTTCATGGCCCTGGGCGATGGCACGCACAA
>VAWV01000079.1 GCA_005883295.1 Actinomycetota bacterium | reverse complement strand
TCGCCATCTCGCCGTACAGCAATCTCAGCGCGAAACCGGGGACGGGCATGACCGCCGGTCGGTGCAGGACGCGCCCAAGTGCCTTCGAGAGCTCGCGGTTGGTGACCGGTTCGGGTGCGGCGATGTTGATCGGCCCACTCGCGCCGGCCGTGTCAAGCGCAAACAGCATCGCGCCGGCCACGTCGTCGACGTGCACCCAGGGCACGTACTGATGGCCGCCGGCCACCGGCCCACCGACTCCCATGCGGAACGGCGGGAGCATCTTGGCGAGCGCGCCGCCCCCCTCGGCCAGCACGACACCCGTGCGCGTCGTGGTGACGCGCACTCCCAGGTCCTCGGCCATCCTCGACTCGTGTTCCCAGTCGACCACCACGCCCGCCAGGAAGTCATCGGTCGCCGCCGGCGCGCTCTCGTCCACGGGTTCGTCGCCGTGCGGGCCGTACCAGCCGCTCGCCGACTGGGAGACCAGCACGCGGGGCCGCGGATCGGCCGCCCGCAGCCCCTCCACGAGGTTGCGGGTCCCCAGCACTCGCGAGTCGCGGATCTCCCGCTTCGCCGCCTCGCTCCAGCGCTGGTCGACGGGCTCCCCGAGCAGGTTCACCACGCCGTCGCAGCCCGCGAGCGCGTCCGCAGGCGCGGGCTCGGACTTGGGGTCGGCCCAGGGGCGAGCGTCGACGTCCGGACCGAGCCGCTCCCGGGCCCGGTCCGGATCGCGGCTTAGCGCGACCACGCTGTCGCCGCGTTCCTGCAGCGCACGGACGACCTCCGAGCCGATCGTGCCGGTGGCCCCCGTGACTGCGACGCGCATCTAGTACGCGACGCGGGTGAGCTGGCGCGGCCCGCGCGCCACCCCGCTCCGCATGGCCTCGCGCGAGACGGCCTCGGCCACGGCGTGGCTGACCTCGCGGTTGAAGACGGAGGGAACGATGTTCTCCTCGTCCAGCTCGTCGTCGGTGATCACGCTGGCGATGCCGTGGGCCGCGGCCAGCTTCATCTCCTCGGTGATCTCCGATGCCCGGACGTCGAGCGCGCCGCGGAAGACGCCCGGGAAGGCCAGCACGTTGTTGATCTGGTTCGGGTAGTCGGAGCGCCCGGTGGCCATCACGCGCACGTATGGAGCGGCCGCCTCGGGTGTGACCTCGGGGTTGGGGTTCGCCATCGCGAAGACGATCGGGTCGGGGTTCATCCGCGCTAGGTCGTCGGCCTCCACCAGCCCGGGCCCGGATAGGCCGATGAACACGTCCGCACCCTCGAGCGCCTCGGCGATCTTCCCCTCCTGCTGCTCGAGGTTCGTGTTCTCCGCCAGCCAGGTCTTGGGGGTGTTCATCGACCCATCGAGGTAGTCCTCGCGCGCCGAGTGGATCGAGCCGCGCCGGTCGCAGGCCAGGATCGTCCGCGCGCCCTCGCCCATGAGGATCTTGGCCACCGCGACCCCGGCCGCGCCCGCTCCGATCATGGCCACCTTCAGGTCCTCGATGTTCCGCTCGGTGAGCCGGCACGCGTTGATCAGGGCCGCCAGGACGACGATCGCGGTGCCGTGCTGGTCGTCGTGGAAGACCGGGATGTCGAGCTCCTCCACGAGCCGGCTCTCGACCTCGAAGCAGCGCGGCGACGAGATGTCCTCCAGGTTGATGCCTCCGAAGCAGGGGGCCAGCAGCTTCACCGCCCGGACGATCTCGTCCGGGTCCTTCGTGTCCAGGCAGATCGGGAAGGCGTCGACATCGGCGAACTCCTTGAAGAGGACGGCCTTGCCCTCCATGACCGGGAGCGCCGCCTCCGGCCCGATGTCGCCGAGCCCCAGGACAGCGGTGCCGTCGGTCACGACCGCCACGGTGTTGCGCTTGATCGTGAACTCGAACGCCTTCTCGGGATCGGCCTCGATCGCCGAGCACACGCGCGCGACCCCGGGCGTGTACGCCATCGAGAGGTCGTCGCGGGTGCGGATCCCGGTCTTGAGGCCGGTGAAGAGCTTGCCACCGCGGTGGAGCTCGAAGGTGCGGTCGGTGGTCTCGAGCAGGCTCGCGCCCTCCACCGCCTCGACCGCGGCGGCGATCGCCTCGCCGTGCTCGGCGTCGGTGGCGTCGACCGTGATCTCGCGGATCGCCTTCACGTCGCCGAGCTCGATCGTCTCGATGTCGCCGATCGAGCCGCCGGCGTCGCCGATCGCCGTGGCCACCACGCCGAGCATGCCCGGGCGGCGGTCGAACTCGACGCGGAGGGTCAGCGAGAACTGGGCGCTGGGCGACGACATGGTTGTGGATGGCGGGACTGCGGGCTGGCCGCTGCGGCCCCCCGCGGGAGGACCATCCTACAGAGCGTCATATGCGGGGAATTCTGCTTAGGAGGCGGGTTTCCTGGCCGTCTCGTCGCTCGTCTCCCGGACCAGCTGGTCGAGGGCCTCGCGCATCCCGCCGCGCTCGTGTGCGGCGCGCTGCCTGCCCGCCCCGCCCCCGGTCGCGAGGATGCGCTCGATCCCGTCGAGGGGAGCGTCAGAGCCGAGCTCCCGGACCTGTGACCGGACGCGCTCGACGGTCGCCCTGGCCACCTGGCGGACCGGGGCGGGCGCGCCGCTGTCGAGGATCGTCGCGTCGAGTCCGTCGCGCGCGGCGCGGAAGGTGGACATCGCGATCGCGTCGCTGGGCGGCGCGTGGCGGACACGGGCCTCCGCGCCCTCGAGTGCCAGCCCCTGGACAAGCGCGCCCAGCGCCGCCGCGTCCTCCACCGAGGTCTGCGCGTCCATCTCGCGCAGCTCCACGGTCCCGAGCTTCGGATGCGGCCGCACGTCCCACCACAGCAGCGTGTACTCGTCGATCCCGCCCGCCGCGAGGGTCTGCTCCGTTGCCTGGACGTAGGCGTCGAAGTCGGGGAAGGCAGCCGGCACACCGCGTCCCGGATAGGTGCGGACCAGCGCGTAGCGCGCGCTCGCGAGGCCCGAGTCACGGCCGAACCACCACGGCGAGTTGGCGCTCAGGGCCTGCAGCAGCGGCAGGTGGGAGCGGAGGCCGTTGAACGCCCTGATGGCCGTCTGCGGGTCGGGCATGCCGACATGCACGTGCAGGGCGGCCTCGGGCGTTCGCGCGAACAGCCCGCGCATCATTCGCGCCACGCGGTGGTAGCGCTCGGAGTCCACGATCTCGGAGTCGCCGTCGGTGTCCGCCGGGTGGAGGCCGACGCCCATGAGCGTCGCGCCCGCCGCGCGAGCCGCGGCCCGGGCGCTCCTGAGCGCGTCGCCCGCCCCGGCGGCGTCCCGCGACGGCGGCGAGCGGAGCTCGATCTGCGCCGCGTAGGCCTCGTGCGAGGCGGTCGCCTCCGGCGCCCCCATCGCCGCGAGCACCTGGGCGGCGATCGGCGTGAGCAGGTGCGTCTCGGGATCCACCAGGAGGAGCTCCTCCTCGATCCCCACCGTGAACTGGCTGCCGAAGGCGTGCTCCACCGGTCAACCGGGCCCCTTCAGGAACCGGGTGCGGAACCCGCTCACTACGCTCGCCGCCGCGTTCCGGCCGGGAGGAGCTTGGCGAGTGCGACGCCCGCGAGGATTGTGATGACCAGGTCTGCGGTGAAGCGAAACCGCGGGTATCCGT
>VAWV01000066.1 GCA_005883295.1 Actinomycetota bacterium | reverse complement strand
CCCGGCTGGAGCCGACCGGGCGGCGGCAAGCCCGGGCCGGGCCGGCGACCTGCGCGAGGAGCTCCGAGTGGAGCGCCGCGACAGTGATCGCGTCCGGATCGGGCGCTGGCTCCTCTACCCCAGCCGGGGCTGGGAGCTCCAGGACGCGCCGCCGATGCTGCCGGCCGCGCGCTACGCCGAGGCCTTCCGCGCCTTCTTCGCCGGCTGACAGGCGCGCGGCCGGGACCCGGGCGGTACGGTCCGGGACGCCATGGGCCGGACAAGGGTCGTTGCGTGCGCGTTGATCGCGGCGGCCTGTGCGCTCCCGGCGGCCGCGCAGGGAGCGCCTCCCGTTCCGCAGCCGTATGGGAACAACGACGCCGGAGGATTCCGGGACGTGCTTCCGCCCGGCGCGAACGGGCGCGACAACTGGCTCCAGCTGGCGCAGTTCTTCTCCACCGGCAAGCGCCCGCCGCACAACGACGACCAGCTCGCGATGTACCGCGACCTGCTCTACGCGTCGCCCGGGCTCACCGCGGCGAAGCTGCGCCGCTACTACAAGGACTCGCGCTTCGGCGCCCTCGGAGGCGCGGAGCGCACCTACAGCCCGCGCGGTGACGTGACCATCGTGCGGGATCACTTCGGGGTCCCGCACGTCAACGGCGCCACCCGGGACGGGGCCATGTTCGGCATCGGCTACGCCACCGCCGAGGACCGCCTCTTCTTCATCGACGTGCTGCGCCACGTCGGCCGGGCCCAGCTCGCCCAGTTCGCCGGCGGCAATCCGTCCAACGTCCTGCTCGACCGCGAGATCTGGCACACCGCGCCCTACACGGAGGCGGACCTGCAGCGCCAGGTCGACCAGGTGCGCCCCGGCTTCGTCAAGGCGGCGAACCGCCTCCGCCGGGACCTGCAGAACTACGTCGAGGGGATCGACCAGTACATCGACGAGGCGCGGCTCGACCCGTTCAAGATGCCGGCCGAGTACGCCGCCATCGGCCAGCCGCAGGGGCCGACCGACTGGAACCCGCGCGACTCCGTCGCGGTCGCGACGCTCGTGGGCGCGATCTTCGGTGCGGGCGGCGGCGGCGAGCTCCCGTCCGCGCTGGCGCTGGAGGACGCCCGGGCGCGCTTCGGCAAGCGGGCCGGGACCCGGGTGTGGCGCGACTTCCGGTCCGCGAACGACCCCGAGGCGCCGACGACCATCCGCGGGCGCCGCTTCACGTACGAGCCGACCCCTCGCCACCCGCGCGGCGTCGCGCTACCAGACCCCGGCTCGCTCAAGGACTACGTGAATCTGGACGCGTCCACCACCAACACCAGGGCCGCGGCCCAGCTGCTCGCCTTTCCGGCGGCGATGTCGAACGCCCTCGTCGTGTCGGCGCGCCGGTCGGCGTCGGGCCATCCGCTCGCGGTCTTCGGGCCGCAGGTGGCGTATTTCGCGCCCGAGATCCTGATGGAGCAGGACGTGCACGCTCCCGGCATCGACGCGCGCGGCGCGGCCTTCCCGGGAGCGAACTTGTACGTCTCGCTGGGGCACGGGCGCGACTACGCGTGGAGCGCGACCTCGGCCGGGCAGGACCTGACCGACACGTTCGCGGTCCCGCTGTGCAACCCGAACGGCGGAGCGGCGAGCATCGACTCGGGGTACTACCTCTTCCGCGGGCGCTGCCTGAAGATCGAGGTGAGGCAGCGAAAGGAGTCGTGGAAGCCGAACGCAGGCGATCAGACCCCGCCCGGCAGCGCGACGTTCACAACCGAGCTCACGCCGCTGGGGATCGTGACCGCCCGCGCGAGGGTCCACGGACGCCCGGTCATCTACACCAAGCTGCGCTCCACGTACCTCCACGAGCCGGACTCCGGGCTCGGCCTCTCGCTCTTCAACCAGCCCGGCACCATCAGGGGACCGGCCGACTTCCAGCGGGCGGCGTCGCTGATCGGCTACGCCTTCAACTGGTTCTACGTCGACTCCCGGCACACGGCATACCTCAACTCGGGAGCCAACCCGATCCGCGCCCCGGACGTGAACCCCGACCTGCCGGTGATGGGCAAGCGGCGGTTCGAGTGGCGGGGCTGGAACCCGACGACGAACGTCACGCCGATCCCGCCGGTCAGCTCGCACCCGCGTGCCATCGACCAGGCCTGGATGACGAGCTGGAACAACAAGCAGGCGCTCGGCGTTCGCGCTTCCGACAGCAACTGGGGCTACGGCCCCGTCTACCGCTCACAGCCGCTCGACGCCGGCATCCGCCGGGGCCTTCGCCACGGCAGGAAGCTGACGCTCCCGAAGGTCGTGGACGCGATGGAGGCCGCCGCGACCGTGGACCTCCGCGGGGCCGAGGTGCTGCCGTGGGCGCTCAAGGTGCTGGGGCGGCCGAAGGATCGGGCCGTCCGTGCGGCCGTGGGGAAGCTGCGTGCCTGGCTGCGATCGGGCGCGCACCGGATCGACCGCAACCGCGACGGCACGTACGAGCGGGCGGACGCGGTGCGGATCATGGACGCCTGGTGGCCGCGCTGGCTGCGGGCCGAGTTCCAACCGGCGCTCGGTAAGCACCTGTTCGCGGCCATCGACGGAATGAACGAGCTCGTGAACGCACCGAACAACTCGGGCCAGCACCTCGGTTCCGCCTGGCAGGCGGGCTGGTACGGCTACGCGCAGAAGGACCTGCGGACGCTGCTGGGCAGGCACGTGCGCGGGCGCTATTCGCGGGTCTACTGCGGCCGCGGGCGCCTGAAGGGCTGCAGGGCCGCGCTGGCGGCATCGCTGAAGGCCGCACTCAGCGTGCCGGCATCAGCGCTGTACAGCGGCGACACGGTGTGCAGGAACGCCGGCCAGGATGGAAGCCAGACCTGCTTCGACTCGATCTTCTTCCGCCCGCTCGGGGCGATCACCCAGCCCCTGCTGCCGTGGCAGAACCGCCCCACCTATCAGCAGGCGGTGGAGATCCCGAGGCGCGCGCCGCGCTAGCGGACCGCCGTGCCGTCGCCTCGCACCACGTACCAGTAGCCGCCGTACTCGAGCACGGCCTGGCACAGGATCTGGCCCGGCCGGTCCCCGACGTAGTAGTAGAGCGGGTGGCCGGCGTAGGTCACCTGCTTCGTCCCGTCGCGGCGCCGGGTGGTGCCCAGGAGCGACTGCCTGCCCGAGCCCGTCGCGCGCGGGCCCGACTTCGTGAGGAACGGCGGCCAGGCGCTCGCACATGCCCCGTAGCACGTGGTCCTGGTGCCGGTGTCGTGGGTGAAGAGGTAGAGCGCGCGGCCGCGGCCGTCGGACAGGATCCGGCCGTAGGCCGACGCGCTCACCTTCACCTGCTTGCCCGCCGGCTTTGCGTGCCGCTTCGGCGCCGCCACCGGAGCTGACGGGCCGGGATCCGCCGCTCGCTTCGCGGGCGAGGCGCTGGACCGGCCGCAACCCGCAATGGCGACGAGGAGCAGGGTCGCGGCGATTACTCGGAGGCGCATCGGAGGTTGGTCCCGGAAGGACCGCGTTCGTTACGAGGGAGGGCTGTCGCGGCGTCCCGCCGCGCCCGTACATTCGGGTCCGTGCCGCTCACGCTCGTCACGGGACCCGCCAACGCCGGGAAGGCAGGGCGCGTGCTCGGCGCGTACCGGGAGCGGATCGCGGACGAACCGGTGCTGGTGGTTCCGGCCCTGCGCGACGTGCGTCACGCCCAGCGCGAGCTCGCCGCGCGGGGCGCGGTCTTCGGCACCCGGGTGGTTAGGTTCGCCTGGCTGTTCGAGATCGCGGCGGAGCGCTGCGGGACAGCGGTGGGCCGCGACCGCCACGCCAGCCGGGGCCAGCGCGACCTGCTCGTGGAGCACGCGATCGCCACCGCGCGCCTCGACGCGCTCGCCGAGCCCGCCCGCCGCCCTGGCTTCGCCCGCGCCGCGGGCCGCTTCTTCGCCGAGCTGGGCCGCTCCATGGTCGACCCGCCGCGCCTGTGGCAGGCGCTCCGCGCCTGGACGGGCGACGGCCCGCGCCGCGCCGTGGCCGAGGAGATGGGCGCGCTGTACGCGGCCTACCGGCACGCGCTCGACTCCGCGGGGCTCGTGGACGAGCCGCTTTTCGCCCAGAGGACGCTCGACGCGCTGCGGGCCGAGCCGGCGCGGTGGGGCGGTTCCGCCGTCTTCGTATACGGCTTCGACGACTTCACCCCGCTCGAGCTCGAGCTCCTCGAGCTGCTCGCCGGGCCGGCCGGGGCGGAGGTCATGGTCTCGCTCCCCTACGAGCCGCACCGGGCCGCGTTCGAGGCGATCCGGCCGAGCTTCGAGCGCCTGGCGGCGACCGCGTCCCGCCACGAGGCCCTCGAGCCCACGTCCGAGCACTACGCACCGGAGTCGCGAGTCGCGCTCCATCACGTCGAGCGCCACCTGTTCGAGCCCGGCCCCGAGCGTCCCGACCCCGGCGGAGCCGTCAGGCTCCTTCGCGCCGGGGGCGAGCGCGCCGAGGTCGAGCTGGTCGCGGGCGAGGTGCTGGGGCTGCTTCGCGGCGGCACCCGCGCCGGAGAGATCGCGGTGGTGTTCCGCGAGCCGGCCAGGTACGCCTCGCTCGTCACCCGCGTGTTCACCGCCTACGGGATCCCCTTCTCGCTCGAGCGGTGGGTGCCGCTCGCGCACACCGGGCTCGGCCGCGGTGCGCTGGCTCTGCTTCGCTGCGCCACGGGCTCCGGCACGGCTGATGACCTCGTGGCCTATCTGCGCACGCCGGGGCGGCTCGACCAGCCCCATCTCGCCGACACGCTCGAGTCCGAGGTGAGGAGGACGGGCCTGCGGACGGCTGCGGACGCGCGGCGGCTGTGGGAGGAGCGCAACTGGCCGCTCCCGGAGCTCGACCGCCTGGCGGTGCCCTCGCGCATCTCCGCGCTGTGCCACCAGCTCGACGAGGAGGTGGAGCGGCTGTTCGCGCGCCCCTACCGGCGGCAGGCCCACCTCTTCGGAGACGACGAGGTGGAGGACCCGGCCGCCCGGGAAGCGCTCCGCCGCGCCCTGCGCGACATCCGCGACCTCGCCCGACTCGCGCCGGGCCTCGCCCCGCCGCCCGCGCGGTTCCACGACCACCTGGCCGAGGTCCGGGTCCGGCTCGGATCCGACCCCGCTCCCGACCGGGTGCAGGTCGCCCGGCCGGAGGACGTGCGTGCGCGCCGGTTCCAGGCGCTGTTCGTGTGCGGCCTGCAGGAGGGCGAGTTCCCGCGGCCCGCGCGATACGAGCCGTTCCTGTCCGACGACGACCGGCGCGAGCTGCGCGCCGCGACCGGGCTCGCGCTGCCCCTGCGCGACGACCGGCCCGAGCGGGAGCGCTACCTGTTCTACGCCTGCGCCTCGCGCGCCGAGCGCCTGCTCGCCCTCGGGTGGCGGGAGACTGATGAGGAGGGGGCGCCCCAGGTGCGCTCCTTCCTGGTCGACGACGTACGCGACGCGGTCGACGCCGATTCGCTCGACGGAAGCCTGCGCTCACGCCCTCTGGCCCAGGTTGCGTGGCCCGCCGACGAGGCGCCCACCGAGGCGGAGTGGCGCCGGGCGATGGCGCTCACGGGGCCGGACGTGTTGCCGCCGCTGCCCGAGCGGATCGATTCCGAGGAGGTGCTCGCGAACCTCGCCGCGCGCGACCGCCTGTCCGCTGCGGCGCTCGAGGCGTACGCGGACTGCCCGGTCAAGTGGCTGGTCGAGCGCATGCTCGACCCTGAGGCCCTCGAGCCCGACCCCGAGCCGCTCGTGCGCGGGCGCTACGCGCACGCGGTGCTCGAGCTCACCTACCGGCGGCTGGGCGAGCGCACGGGGTCACGGCGGATCACGCCGGAGAACCTGCCGGAGGCCGAGGCGATCCTGGTGGAGGCGCTCCGCGAGCGCCAGGATGAATTCCCGATCTCCCCGGCGGCGGTGCGCGTCCGCACAGCGGTGCGCCGGCTCGAGTTCGACCTGCTGCGGCACCTCCGGGCCGAGGCGGATGCCGGCGGGTCGTTCGAGCCCGCCGAGCTGGAGATGGAGTTCGGGATGCCCGGGTCGCTCCAGGAGCCGCTCCGGCTGACCGACGACCTGGGGATCCGGGGCCGGATCGACCGGGTGGACACCTCGAACGGCCGCTTCCTCGTGCGCGACTACAAGGGCGGGAGCAGCGCGCCGGCGGTCGCGAAGTGGGAGAAGGAGCGGCGGCTCCAGGTGGCGCTCTACATGCTCGCCGTGCGCGAGCTGATGGGGCTCGAGCCGGCCGGCGGCGTCTACGTGCCGCTCCGGGGGAAGGACCGCCGCCCGCGTGGCGTCCTGCGCAGCCGGCTGCGCGAGGAGCTGGGGGAAGGGTTCGTGGACAGCGACCGCGTGAGCGACGAGGAGCTCGAGCGGCACCTGGACCAGGCGCGCACGCGCGCGATCGAGCTGGCCGGGCGCCTGCGGAGAGGCGAGGTGCGGCCGTGCCCGGCCACGTGCTCCTGGAACAACAGCGGCTGCACGTACCCATCGATCTGCCGGGTGGAGCGGTGAGCGTCCCGCTCACGCCGGAGCAGCGCGAGGCCGTCGAGCGCCGCGACGGTTCCGTGTTCGTTTCCGCGGGCGCGGGCAGCGGCAAGACGCGCGTGCTGGTGGAGCGGTTCGTGGCCGCGGTCGTCGAGGACGGGATTGAGGTGGATCGACTGCTCGCCATCACGTTCACCGAGCGGGCGGCGGCGGAGATGCGCTCGCGTGTCCGCGAGCGGCTGCTCGGTCTGGGCGAGCGGGAGCGCGCGCGCCAGGCCGAGGGCGCCGCGATCGCCACGATTCACGGCTTCTGCTCGGGGCTGTTGCACTCGAACGCGCTTGTCGCGGGACTCGATCCGGAGTTCACCGTTCTGGACCAGGCGGCGGCCGGCCGCCTCGTGCTCGACGCCTTCGACCAGGCGCTCGAGGCGTTCCTCGACGAGGCGCGCGGCACGGACGCGCTCGACCTCGCCGCCTCGTACGGCACGGACAAGCTGCGCGCGATGGTGGTCACGGTGCACGACCGGCTTCGCAGCCTTGGCAGGCCCCCGGACCTTCCGCCGATCGAGCCGCCGCGCGACACGGGACAGCGCGAGCGCTTCCTCCGGGCGGCCGCCGCGGCCCAGCGGGAGCTGGCGCCGCATGCGGGTGAGGGCGTGACGGTCGACCGGGCGCTCACCCGGCTGGAGCAGTGCGAGGAGGTGCTCGCGAGCGCCGATCCCGATCCGGCCGAGCTCGCGAAACTGGCGGTGAAGGGCGGGACCACCAGGGCCCTGCTCACGCCGGCGTTCCAGGAGCTCGCAGAGGCGCACGCGGGCTATCTGGCCTACTGCGATGGGAGGCGCGCGTCGGCCGACCACGGCCTCTTGGCCCGCTTGCTCGCGCTGTTCGGGGACCGTTACGCCGAGCTCAAGGAGGCCCGCTCCGGACTCGACTTCGAGGACCTCCAGCTGCGGGCGAGGGACCTCCTCGCATCCCGGCCCGAGGTGGCCGGCGCGGTGCGCGCGCGCTTCGAGCAGGTGATGGTCGACGAGTTCCAGGACACCAACCAGCTCCAGAACGAGATCGTCGACCTCGTCTCGCAGGGAAACCTCTTCGCGGTCGGTGACGCGGACCAGGCGATCTACGGCTTCCGCCACGCGGACGTCGCGCTGTTCCGGGCGCGCCGCGAGGTCGCGGAGGCGGGCGGGCGCGCCCGCTCCCTGCGCACCAACTTCCGTGCGCGGCCGGAGGTGCTCGCGGCTGTGAACTCGGTCTTCGAGACGGTGCGGGCTGGGGGCGGATACGAGCCGCTGCGAGCGGCGCCGGCGGCATCGCAGACCCGCCCGCGGGTCGAGCCGGCGGTCGAGCTCCTGCTCGTCGACGGAGATCGCGCGCGATGGGAGGACGCGCTCGGCGCCGAGGCGCCGTTCGGGGAGACGCTCGCGGCGCTCACGCCGTGGCGCGCCGCCGAGGCGCGCCTGCTGGCCCGCCGCATCTCCGAGCTCGCGGGCCCCGGTCGTCCGTTCGCGTACGGCGACGTGGCCGTGCTGTTCCGGGCCGGCACGGAGATGTCGGCGTACGAGCGGGCGATCGCCGAGCTCGGCATCCCGACGTACGCGCATGGCGGGGGCGGATGGTGGGACGCGCACCAGGTGCTGGACCTGCGCGCGTACCTCGCGGCCCTCGCGAACCCGCGGGACGAGCTCGCCCTCGTCATGGTCCTGGCGTCGCCCTTGGTCGGTGCCTCGCTGGGCACGATCGCGTGCATCCGGCTGCGCGCGAAGGCTCTGGGCAGGGGCCTGTGGTGGGCTCTCGAGCAGGCGTTCCTCCCCGAGGGCGACGGATCGGGAGGGGTAGCGGACGCGCTGGCGGAGCCCGAGCGCGAGCGAATAGAGGCCTTCACGACCCGCTTCGCAGCGGAGCGCAGGCGCGCGCCGCGGCTCTCGCTGGAGGCGCTCATCGACCGCGCCGTGACCGACTCGGGCTACGACCTACGCGTGCTGGCGATGCCGGCGGGGGACAGGCGGCTCGCCAACGTCCGCAAGCTGATGCGCCTGGCGCGGCTGTTCGAGGCCGACCAGGGGCGCGACGTGCGGCGCTTCATCGACCACCTCGACGAGCGGCGGCTGCTGGGCGGCCGCGAGGGGGAGGCGCCGGTGGAGGGCGAGGCCCGCGAGCCGGCGGTCCGGCTGATGACCATCCACGCAGCCAAGGGACTCGAGTTCCCGGTCGTCTGCGTGGCCGACCTTGGGCGCGCGCCCATGGGCGACTCCGGCAGCGGGCTCGAGATCTCGGAGGACGGGCGCCTGGGCCTGCGGCTGGCGTCGCTCTCCGGCGACACCCGTGACTCCCTCGACATGCAGGAGCTGAAGCGTGAGCAGCGCGCCCGGGCCGACGAGGAGGAGAAGCGGATCTTCCACGTTGCGATGACGCGCGCACGCGAGCACCTGGTCCTGAGCGGCGCCGTCGACGCCGAGAAGTGGCCGGAGCCGAAGCCGCTGTGCCCGCCGGTGGACTGGCTGTGGCGCGGGCTCGCACCGGGGGCGAAGGAGCTCCTGGGCGGGGCTTCAGTCGGTGTGGAGAGCCACGCGGTCGGCGGCGAGGAGGTGCAGGTGAGCTGCGTGCTGTGCACGCCGGCGACGGTCGACGACGTCCTTCCGGCGGACGCCCGCGCGCCGGGGGAGGCGGAATACAGTCGGGAGCTTGCGCTGCCCGAGCGGCCGCCGCGCCGGTTCGACCGCGTTCCCGCGCCGCGCTCGCTCCCGGTGGCGCGCCTCAGCTACTCGGCGCTCGAGAGCTACAACCGCTGCGGTTACCGCTTCTACCTCGAGCGGGTGGCCGGGCTGCGCGGTCCCGATCCCGCCGAGGCCGTCCGGCTCGCGCCCCCGGCGCGCAACGGTCAGCTGGTCCTCCACCTCCAGGAGCCGCCGCCGGTGGAGGCGCCCGCCGCGGGTGTCACGCCGCTGCTCCGGGGCACGATCGTGCACCAGCTGCTGGAGCGCTTCGATCTCGACCTCGCACGGGTGCCCGAGCCCGCCGAGGTCGAGGAGGCGATCCGCGCCCACGGCGCGCCGGTCACTCCCGACGAGGTGGGACGGATCCGCGAGTTGATCCGCGGCTTCGCGCGGTCTCCGCTCCGGGAGCGCGCCGCCGCGGGGATCCGCGCCCGCCGCGAGCTGCCGTTCGCGTTCGAGCTCGAGCCGGAGCCCGGGAGCGGCCGCTCGATGCTCGTGAACGGGGTGGTCGACCTGCACGTCGAGGAGCGCGGCGGCGGCGTGCTCGTCATCGACTACAAGACCGATCCCCTCGAGGGCGCCGATCCGGCGCCGATCGTGGCCGAGCGATACGCCACGCAGCGCCTGGTCTACGCCCTCGCCGCGCTGCGCAGCGGCGCCTCGAGCGTGGACGTGGCCTACTCGTTCCTGGAGGCGGCGCTCGCCCCCGTCGAGGAGTCGTTCGCGGTGGCCGACGCACCGGAGCTCGAGGCCCGCCTCCTGGAGCTCGCTCGCGGAGTGCTGGAGGGCCGCTTCGAGCCCACGCCCGAGCCGCACCGCGAGCTGTGCCTGACCTGCCCCGGCCGGGCCGCCCTCTGCAGCTGGGGTCCCGAACACACGTTGCAGGAGCATCCGAGTGCCGCCCTACCCTCGTGAGGTGAGCCAGCAGCTCCACAGCGAGGCGCGCGAGACCGCCGCGGTCCCCGGGTATCCCGGGCCGTACGCCGTCGGTCGCTACGCGAATCGGCTCCGCGAGTGGATGCGCGAGCGCGCCCGCGTCTGCCTGATCGGCGAGGTCACGGGCGTTCGGATCGGGGCCGGGCCGAACGTGTACTTCGAGCTCCGCGACGCCGACGGCGCGATGCCGTGCGCGATGTGGCGCACCGACTTCGACCGTCTCGGGCTCCACGCGGACGAGCTGCGCGACGGCGTGGAGGTGGTGGCAGCCGGCGGCCCCGACTTCTACCCCGGCAGCGCGAGCGCATCGCCGCGCTTCGCCTTCCGCGTGCAGGAGCTGCGATTGGCCGGCGAGGGCGATCTCCTGGCCCGGCTCGCCCGCCTGCGCCGCCAGCTGGCGACCGAGGGACTATTCGAGCCGCAGAAGGAGCTGCGCCGGCCGCTCCTGCCGCGCCGGATCGGGGTGGTGACCGCCGAGGGCAGCGCAGCCCGCCGCGACTTCCTCGCCGGCCTCGAGCGACGCTCGTGGCGGGGGACGCTCGTCTGGGGCTACGCGCCGGTTCAGGACCGTCGCGCGGCGCCGGCGATTGCGGCGGCGATCCGCGACCTCGCCGCGTATGCACGCGTGGACGCGATCGTCGTCACCCGCGGCGGCGGGAGCATCGCCGACCTCTGGGCCTTCTGCGACGAGACGCTGTGCCGCACGGTCGCGCTCACGCCTGTTCCCGTCATCAGCGCGGTCGGGCACGACGTGGACCGGACCCTGATCGACGACGTCGCGGCGCTGTGCTGTTCCACGCCCACGCACGCGGCCGAGGCGGCGGTCGGGATCGACTGTGAGGCGGCGGAGCGCGCGTTGCGCTCCGCTGCGGTCGACGTCCACGCCGCGGGCCGGCGCGCGGTGGTCACGCGGGCACGCGAGCTGGCCGGGCGCTCGCGGGCGCCGCGCGAGCACCTCGCCCGCCACCGCAGCCGGCTTCACCAGCTCGCGCGCGAGCTCCGCGCGGCCGCGGGCCGCGGGCGGGCCACGCGGGTCGACTACCAGCGCCGGATCGCCGCGGCGGTGATGGGCCGGAAGGCCGAGGCCGCTCGGGTGGACGCCGCGCGGCAGGCCGCCGGTCTCACCGCCCGGGCGGCCGCGCTCGACCGCGCCGCGCGGGGCGTGTCGGAACGCCGGGCCGCGTGGCTCGCCAGGAGCGGCGCCGCGCTTCGCGGCCACGACCCCGAGCGCACGCTCGAGCGCGGCTACGCGCTGGCGCTCGACGGCGCGGGCGAGCCGCTCACGGAGCCCGGCGCGGTGCGCCGGGCGGGAAGGTTCGACCTGCGGCTGGCCGGCGGCACCGTGCCGGCGCGGGTCAGGAACAGCGTGGATCCGGACCAAGCAGATCAAGGACGCAGGGTCGAAGGCATACAAGGTATGCCGAGGCCCGAGGAGGCAGATATGCGCCGGTACGGGGCCGCGCTAAAGGAGGAGGTATGAGCACCGAGGCAATGACCTACGAGTCGGCGGTCGAGCGGCTGGAGCAGATCATCGCGCGGCTGGACTCGAACCAGGCGGGCCTGCGCGAGACGCTCGAGCTCTGCGGCGAGGGCAAGTCGCTGATCGAGTTCGCGGCCGGCGAGCTCGAGGCGGTGGGCCAGGGTCTCGAGGAGCTACGGCTGGACGAGCTGATCAAGCGGCTCGAGGCCGACACGCCGCCGGCTGGCTGAGCGCGCGCGCCGAGCCGCCGGCCGCGACACGCCGCCGGCCGGCTGATTACTGCCGGCTGCGTCCTCGATCCGATCGGCGCCACGAATCGGGCGGAGCGGGCGGAGCGCCGCTCCCCGCCCGCTGACGGCCGGCGGCTGCCGGACGGAGCCCCGCGGCCACCCTGGGCGATCGCAGTTTTTCCGTCGGGACCCGGGCTTACCTTGGGTCCGACCTCGAACACCCGATCCCCAGGAGATCACCATCCCGATGCCACTCTGCTTCATCGAGCCGCAGGAAGCGATCCGAGTCGTCGCGGAGTCGGTCGGGCGCGAGGCCAGGCGCCAGCTGCTGGGCGAGGTCGTCCGCGCGTGGGTCGACGAGATCCCAGAGGACGAGCTCGAGGCGCACTACGCCAAGGCCGTCGAGGACCTCGACGAGGACGACGTGTCGATGCTCGCCGCCTGGCACGCGGCGCTCGAGGTGGGTCACCCGGTCGCCAACAAGGAGTTCCTCCTGATGGCCTTCCCCGGCCTCGGCGACCACCGTCGCGAGGCGCTCCGGATCGCGGCCGGCTTCCGCGGCGACGAGGCGTTCGACGCCGGCGCCGGCGAGGAGCAGGCGCTTATGACCGTGCTGCCGTGGCTGTCGGAGGAGCGGACGATCGAGCTCGCAGCCGACGCCGTGGAGATCTACTGCTGGGACCGCCTCGGTAGCGATAACTGAGGGCGGCCGCTGCAAAGCGTCGCATCTCGGCGTCATCGGGGTGGGGCCGTGCAGAGCACTGTCCCCACCCCTCTTCCTTGATCTGCTCGCTTTTCGCGCCCGTTCGAGGGCTCGCGGGGCGAACTTTCGGTTGCGCGAGCTTCTTCGGGTGTGAGGATCCGTCGCAGCGCCCTGCCCTGGCTTGTCGCGGCCGTCCTCGTCGTTGCCTACCTCGTTGCCCGCTCCGGTGGTGGCGCGTTTCCCAGCTTCGACGATGCCGCAACTGCCCGCGTCCAGCGCGTCGTCGACGGCGACACCGTGGGGCTCGTCGGGCTCGGCAGCGTCAGGCTGATCGGCGTCAACACCCCGGAGGTCTACGGCCGCGTGCAGTGCTTCGGGCCGGAGGCCTCGGCGTTCGCGAAGTCCGTGCTCCACCCCGGCGCCCATGTGCATTATCAGGTCGGCCGGGAGGGCCACGACCGCTACGGGAGGCTGCTCGCCTACGTGTGGCTTGACGACGGACGCCTATTCAACGCGATGCTGGTCGAGGGCGGGTTCGCGGTCCCGCTCACGATCGCGCCCAACGACCAGCTCGCGCCCAAGTTCCGCTCCGAGGAGATCCAGGCCAGACGCGCGCGAGCTGGAATGTGGGCGCGTCCGGGCTGCGCGCCGGACTGAGCCAACGGCCATATACTCGCGCCGCGATGACGGCGTCGCTTCCGGAGGACGTCCAGGCAGTCTTCGACCGGTTCGTCACGACCGAGTACACGACGATCGACCGGCGCGGGCAGCCGATCACCTGGCCGGTCACGCCCTACTACCGGCCCGCTCAGGTGACCATCGACGTGACGACCGGGCTCGGCTATCCGAAGAAGGCCGACGACGCGGCCGCGAACCCGCTGGTCTCGCTGCTCTTCTCCGATCCGACGGGCTGCGAGCT
>VAWV01000078.1 GCA_005883295.1 Actinomycetota bacterium | reverse complement strand
GCGTGCGCTGGCTCCGGCGCAACCCGGCGGCGGCGCTCACCGTGGACCGCTACTCGGACGACTGGGAGCGGCTCGCCTGGGTCCAGGCGCTGGGCCAGGTCGAGGTCCTCGACGCGCCGGCGCCCGCCGCCCTGGAGGCGCTCACGGCCAAGTACGCCCCCTACCGCGAGCGCGAGCCGGCTGGACCGTTCCTGCGGCTGGTCCCCGAGCGGATCCTGTTCTGGACCGCTACTTGAGCTTGAGCAGGTCGATGTCGAAGACGAGCGTCTCGTTCGGCCCGATCGCCGGCGGCTGGCCGCTCGCTCCGTAGGCGAGCGCGGGAGGGATGATGAGCTGGCGCCGGCCGCCGACCTTCATCCCCACCACACCCTTGTCCCAGCCGGGGATAACCATCCCGGCGCCGAGCTTGAACTGGAACGGCTTGCGGCGGTCCCACGAGGCGTCGAACTGCTTGCCGGTCGAGTAGGCGATGCCGACGTACTGAACGGAAACGGTCTTGCCGGTCTTGGCCACCGCGCCGTTGCCCTTCACGATGTCGCGGACCTTGAGCGACGAGGCCGGCGTGCCGGTGGGGCGTCCGATCGGCGGCTTCTTGCCGAGCTTCTTCTCGCCGGGGGCCGGCGGAACGCGGCTGGGCCCCTTCGGCGCCGCCGGCGTCGTGCTCGTGCTTGCGCCCGTGGGGGCGGGGCCACCGGCCGGGATCGCGCTCGTCTTGCTCTTGCCTCCGCAGCCGGCCGTGGCGACGACGGCGGCGGCGAGCAGGGCCGCTGCGCCCAGACGCGGGCGGGGAAGGATGGCGCTCATCGGCGCCGAGCCTATCGGGTGCTCGCCTAGATCACGGGGCCCGGGCCGGGCGGGACCGGCGACGGGTCCGGCTTCGGCGTCGGGGGTTCCGGTGGTCGCGGATCCGGTCGCGGATCCGGACCCGGCACCGGCTGAGGGCCGGGACGCTCCATGCTTGGAGGCTGCCCACTGCGGAGCGCGGGCAAACTGGGGGCGGTCGAACAGCGGACACCGTCGGCTTCATGCGCTTTGATTGGATGGCGATGCCCGTGGAAGAGAGAACCGTGAGCGTGCTCGACGCGCTCGAGGACGTCTCGGCGGTCCTGGACTCCAACGACCTGGAGCGCGCGCGGACCGAGCTGAACGCCCCGCTCGTCGAGCGGCCGACGGGCGAGTGGACGGTGGAGCCGTCGGGGGACCCGCTCGCGATGGGCCTGCTCGTGGTCGAGGGGGTGCTCGCGCGGAACATCCGCCTCGGCGAGGCCACGACCACCGAGCTGGTTGGTCCCTGCGACCTCATTCGGCCCGCCCACTACTACGACGCCGACGCCCCCATCCCGGTCGGCGTCGACTGGTTCGTGCTCGAGCCCGCGCGGCTCGCGGTGCTCGACCGCGAGGTGACGGCGGCGGTGTGCCAGTGGCAGCCGGTGGTCACGGCGATCGTGGCAGCCGCGATCTCGCGCGCCTGGAGCCTGGCCCAGCTCCTGGCCGTGTCGCACCTGCGTCGCGTGGACTCGCGGCTACTCGCACTGTTCTGGCACCTGGCCGACCGCTTCGGCCGCGTCCAAGCCGAGGGCGTCACGGTCCCGATCCGGCTCACCCACGAGGCGCTCGGGCACGTGGTCGGCGCACAGCGCCCGTCGGTCACCACCGCGCTCAACCAGCTCGAGGAATCGGGGCGGATCAGCCGGCGCGAGGGCGGCGGCTGGCTTCTCCACGGCGAGCCGCCGCGGGAGCTGCAGTTCAGCAAGACTGGCCCCTAGACCCAACTAGCCCCGAGTTCTCCCGCCGCCCTGGAGATCGACGGGCGTCTCCGCGGAAACGTCCTGGAGCTTCGCGCTCTGCCGCGCCGCGCCGCGCGTCTCCCCTCGTTCGATCCGCGCGCGCTGCGGCCCGACCACGTAGCGCGGGTCGGCCGCCGATTGGAACCCCGCGCGGAAGATCGAGAACCGCTCGGCCAGGGCGCCCGCGGCGAGCATCGTTCCGCCGGCCACCGCGGCCAGCCGGCTGCGCCCGCCAGCGCCGCCCAGAACCCCCGCTCCCGCGGTCGTGAGGGCCAGCCCGAGCTTGGAGTAACGGCCGGCCTTTCCCTCGTGATAAGGCTCGGCCAGCTCCCCCAGCCCGCGCTTCATCACGCGCAGGCCGATCAATTCCGCCGCCGCGCCCCCCACCGCAAGCCGCCGCGCCGGCCCAGCCGCATCGGTCGGCGTGGCGGCCGCCACCACGGCGCCGGCGCTGGCCGCGGCGCCACCCGCGGAGACGAACGCCAACCTGCCCCGCGCCTCGTGCCACACCGGGATCGACGTGTTGGTTATGAGCGCGGCGGTGTAGGTGGAGACGGGCAGCCCGAGCAGTGCGGCCGCCGGCCGGGCAACCCGCGACAGCCGCGGGAAGAGACCGGCCCACGCGTTCGCCGCCGCGACGCCCGTCACCGGGGCCGCCGCGGTGAGAAGCCAGGAGCCGACGCTCATCGGGGAGGTGACCTTGAACATCCGCAGCATGTTGAGGAAGCGCCGCGGGACGCCCAGGTCGGAGATCAGGAGCGGAGGACTGACCGCGAGGCCCGCGAACGAGGCGGCCCAGGCGCGGCGGGCCAGCTGATCGTTCCCGCGCAGCTCCGACAGGAACGCGAGCCCCGCCGAGGCGCCGCCAAGCCCGCCGGTGAAGAAGTAGACCGGGATCTCGGGCGTCCACACCGGCTCCTTGAGGACGGGCTGGCCGTAGTAGGAGCGGCTGTCAACGGAGCTCACTCCCCACCTCCCAACACGGCGGCCGCGAGCCCGGCCCCCAGCACAACCGCCGCCGCGGCCGCGGCGGCCCAGACGGTGCCCAGCCGCCGGCGTGGATCCACGGGATCGGGCGGCAGCCCGTACACCTCTGGTTCGTCCAGCAGCAGGAAGAACGCGCCGGCCCCGCCCACGCCGTCCTCGTCGTCCCCGAGGTACAGCCGCGCCTCCGACTGTCCCGCCTCCTGCAGCTGGAGCAGCCGCGCCTCGGCCCGCTCGCGCAGGTCGTCGAGCTCGCCGAACTGGATCGAGTCGGTGGGGCAGGCCTGCGCGCAGGCCGGCTCCTTGTCGTCCTTCAGCCGGTCGTAGCAGAGCGTGCACTTCCACACCCGGCCGTCGCCCTCGCGCCGGTCGAGCACGCCGAAGGGACAGGCCGGGACGCAGTAGCCGCAGCCGTTGCAGACGTCCGCCTGCACGACGACCGTGTCGAACTCGGTGCGGAAGAGCGCTCCGGTGGGACACACCTCCAGGCATGCCGCCTCCGTGCAGTGCTTGCAGACGTCCGACGACATGAGCCAGCGGATCCCGTCGCCCTCCTGATAGGTCGCCACGCCGCTCGAGTCGACGAGGCCGCCGCGCTCGGCGGCCTCGACCAGCGACGCACCGCCATCGACGTCGACCGGCACCTGCTGCTCGATGAACGCCACGTGGCGCCAGGTGTTCGCGCCGAGGTCGATCGTGTTGTCGTACGAGTGTCCCGTGAACCCCTGATTCGAGTCGGGGATCTGGTTCCACTCCTTGCACGCCACCTCGCACGCCTTGCAGCCGATGCACACGGAGGTGTCCGTGAAGAACCCGACGCGCGGCTTCGGATCGTCGTAGCCGTGCCTCACTCCTTCACCCCCGCGCGCTTGCGGTACTCGTCGATCAGCTCCAGGCGCGCCTTCCCCCGCGGCCGGCGGCCGGGACGGATGTCGCAGGTGCCCACCTTGTACTCCGAGATGTGCACGTTGTTGTCGAGCGCCAGCGGCAGCAGCTCGTTCGCGGAATCGCCGGTCACGAGGCCCCTGCGCCCCCAGTGGTACGGAACCCCGACGAGGTGCATCGTGCGGCCCTGGACCACGAGCGGCTTCACGCGGTCGGTGACCAGCACACGCGCCTCCACCGCGCCGCGGGCGGAGACGATCGTGGCCCAGTCGCCGTGCTCGAGGCCGCGCTCGCGCGCCAGTGCCGGCGAGACCTCGCAGAACAGCTCGGGCTGGAGCTCCGCCAGGTAGGGGACGACGCGCGACATCCCGCCCGCCGTGTGGTGCTCGGTGAGCCGGTATGTCGTCAGGACGAATGGGAAGACCTCGGCGCCGGCCTCACCGCTCGCCGGGTGGTACGGGTTCTCGGGCCGGTGGAACACCTGCCGGGTGGGATTCTGCTGCTGCGCGTACAGCGCGTTCCCGAAGGGCGACTCCTGCGGCTCGTAGTGGGCCGGCAGCGGGCCGTCCACGAGCCCGGCCGGGGCGTACAGCCACCCGAGCCCGTCGGGGTGCACGATGAACGGCGCGTCGCCGGGGAGGCCCTCCACGCCCTTCTTCGTCCGCCCCGGCCGGTAGTCCGGCGGCTTGTCCGGGGTGGTGTCGGGCGTGTCGCCGAGCCCGGTCCACGTGCCCTCGTCCGCGTCCCACCACACGTAGCGCTTGCGCTCGGACCAGGGCTTTCCGTCGGGGTCGGCGGACGCGCGGTTGTAGAGGATCCGCGTGTTCTTCGGCCACGACCACCCCCACTCGCTCGCGATCCAGTTCTGCTCGGCGCCCGGCCTGCGACGCGCGGACTGGTTCACCCCGTCGGCGTAGATTCCCGCATGGATCCACGAGCCGCACGCCGTCGAGCCGTCGGCCTCGAGGTCGTCGTAGCTGGAGCAGAACGAGCCGTCGGCCTTACGCCCGCCGATCTCCTGGAGCACTGCCTCGGCGTCTGGTTCGTCGTGCGGCCCCTGCACCGGGTAGTCCCAGGTGAGGTCGAGGATCGGCCGGTCGCGCGGGTCGTCCGAGCCCGCGAGCTTCTCGCGCACGCGCCGGCCGAGGTGGTAGATCCAGTGGAGCTCCGAGCGGCAGTCGCCCGGAGGCTCGAGCGCCTTGTGGTGCCACTGGAGGAGGCGCTGGGTGTTGGTGTAGTTGCCGTCCTTCTCCGTGTGCGCCGCCGCGGGGAGGAAGAAGACCTCCGTGCCGATGTCCTCCGGGCGCACCTCCCCCGACTCGACCTCCTCCGAGTCGTACCAGAACGAGGCCGTCTCGATCTCTGAGAGGTCGCGTACCACGAGCCAGTCGAGCTTCGCCAGGGCGAGCCGCTGGAGCTTGGCGTTCGCGGACCCGACGGTGGGGTTCTGGCCGACGGCGAAGAAGCCCTTCACCCCGCCGTCGAGCATCTTCAGCATCGTCGCGTAGTGCGAGTGGTCGCCGTTGATGCGGGGCAGGTAGTGGAAGCAGAAGTCGTTGTCCTTCGTCGCCGCGTCGCCCCACCACGCCTTCAACAGCGAGGTCATGTACGTGTCGAGCTTGCCCCACGCCCCGGTCTCGGGACCGTTCAGCTCGACGAACTTCTCGAGCGACGGCGACTCCTGGGGGTGCGGCATCGGGATGTAGCCCGGCAGGATGTTGTAGAGCGTCGGGATGTCCGTGGAGCCCTGGATGTTCGCGTGGCCGCGCAGGGCGAGGATCCCGCCGCCGGGGCGCCCGATGTTCCCGAGCAGCAGCTGCACGATCGACG
>VAWV01000065.1:3209-15136 GCA_005883295.1 Actinomycetota bacterium | reverse complement strand
GATCGTCGCGTTCGTGCTGGTCGAGCGGCACGGCCGCGCGCCGATGGTGCAGTTCGAGTACTTCCGGTCCCGCTCGTTCCTCGGCGCCAACTCGGTCGCGTTCATCGTCTCGTTCGCCATGCTCGCGATGTTCTTCTTCATGGCGCTCTACATGCAGAACATCCTGCACTACACGCCGCTCGAGGCGGGCATCCGGTTCCTTCCGGCCACCGTGGTGATCATCGTCGCCTCGCCGATCGCCGGGCGGCTGTCGGACCGGATCGGCCCCCGACCGCTGATCACCGCCGGGCTGACGCTGGTGGCTGTGGCCCTCTTCCTGCAGAGCCGCGTGACCGTGCACAGCGGGTATGCGCAGCTTCTTCCCGCCTTCTCGCTCATGGGCCTCGGGATGGGGTTCACGATGTCGCCCATGTCCACCGCCGCGATGAACGCGATCACGCCGGACAAGGCCGGCGCCGCGTCCGGGATCCTGTCGATGTTCCGAATGGTGGGCGGCACGTTCGGCGTGGCCGCGATCGGTGCGCTGTTCCAGAGCCTCGCGCGCACACGCATCGACGAGCGCCTCACCGGTCTTCACGTGCCTGCGGGCGTGCGGTCGCAGCTCGTGGACAACCTCGGCTCCGGCGCCGGCGCCAAGGTCCTGCACGGATCGGATCCGCACCGGGCGGCTCAGATCGCCTCGGCGATGCACGACGCGTTCATCCACGCGCTGTCGGGCGCGCTGACCCTCTCGTGCGGAGTCGCTGCGGTCGGCGCCGTGCTCGCGTTTGCGCTGATCGAGCCCCTGCGCGCCCTTGGCAAGAGGCCCGACCCCGCGCGGCACCCCGAGGCAGCCGAACCGGTCGGCGTGTAGCGCCCTGAGTCGTCAGTTCGCGCGAACTTCCGACTCAGGGCTGGCCCAGCGCTCGGTACGATCCCGCCTCGCACCGCGACCCAGTTGGAGGGATCTGAGCGCACATGGCCGTTGACCTGAAGGACGTGACCGACGTCGCGACGGAGCCCGGCACGCTGCCCGCGACGATGGCGGCGTGGGTGATCCGCCAGGACCGCGAGGGCGAGCCCCGCGACGCGTTCCAGATCGAGGAGATCGAGGTACCGGAGCCGGGCGCGCTCGAGGTGGTGGTGCGCGTGATGGCCGCGGGGGTGAACTACAACAACGTGTGGGCCGCGATGGGCAAGCCCGTCTCGGTGTTCCGCTACCACCCGGAGGAGGACCACCACATCGGCGGCTCGGACGCCTCGGGGATCGTGTGGAAGACCGGCCCGGGCGTGACCAAGTGGCAGCCCGGCGACGAGGTCATCATCCACTGCAACCAGGCCTCCTATGAGGACCCGGAGGTGCACGGGCTCGACCCGCTCGCCGCCCCGTCGCAGAAGATCTGGGGCTACGAGACCTCGTGGGGCTCGTTCGCCCAGTTCACGAAGGTCCAGGCGCAGCAGCTCATCCACAAGCCGAAGAACCTGACCTGGGAGGAGGCGGCCTCCTACGCCCTCACCTACTTCACCGCCTACCGGATGCTGATGGACCGCTGCAACATCCAGGCCGGCGAGCGGGTCCTGATCTGGGGTGCCGCGGGCGGGCTGGGCGTGTTTGCCACGCAGCTCTGCCGGCTCGCCGGCGCTCTGTCGTGCGGCGTCGTGTCGTCACCGGAGAAGGGCGCGCTGCTCGAGCAGCTCGGGATCACGGGCTGGATCGACCGCACGGGGCACGCGGGGATGATGCGCAAGGGCGGCGAGTCGCCGGATGAGGAGAAGGAGCGCTTCAAGGCCATGCGCGGCTTCGGCAAGGCGGTCCGCGACGTCCTCGGCGACGACCCGAACATCGTCTTCGAGCACGTCGGACAGGCCACGTTCCCCACCTCGGTCTTCGTGGTCAAGCCATTCGGCAAGGTCGTGATCTGCGCCGCCACCACCGGCTACAACCTCGACTTCGACGTCCGCTACCTGTGGATGCGGCAGAAGCAGATCATCGGCTCCCACTTCGCGAACGCCTGGGAGTGCACCAAGGCCAACGAGCTGATCGCCTCCGGCGAGATCCGCCCCGTGCTGTGGCGGGTCATGGGCTTCGACGGCGTCGCCGAGGCGCACCAGCTGATGAAGGAGAACAAGCACCTCGGCAAGATCGCCATCCTGGTCGGCGCGCCCGAGACCGGGCTCGGCAAGACCGAGGAGGGCCCGGGCGCGATCTACGCGGAGGTCGGCGCGTGAGGCCGGACGACAGCGTCGTGCTGATCGCGTGGCACGCGAACCCGTTCCGCGGGGACAAGTTCGAGGACGCCTGGCGCCCGGCCGCGGCCGCGGCGATCGACTACGGCGCGACCTACTGGGCGCTCCTGCGCTCGAAGGACGACCCGCTCGACTTCATCCAGGTCGCCGCGTTCAGGGAGAAGGTGGACTTCGAGCGTTACTGGTACTCCGAGGAGATCTCCGAGGCACGCGCGGAGGCGATGGGCCTCTTCCAGGTCCCGGTGCTGCCGATTTGGCTGCGCGCCGTGGACGCGGGCGAACTCACGCCGGACGTGTCCGAGGCGGCCGCGGAGTGAGACCCGTCACCGCCCTCGCGGGCGCGCTCGCCGCGCTGCTGGTCTGCGCCGCCATCGCGCTGGCGGCCACGCCCTCGAAGGGACTCCACGAAGGCATGACCTCTCAGAACCGCGCCGTCGACGTAAAGGTGGGATCGAACCACCACATCAGGCGCTTCCGGATGGACTGGCGCGCCGGGAAGTGCGACAGCCCGCACGGAGCGTGGACCGACGGAACGACCGTCACCAACCCGCGCCACCAGCCGGGCGACGGCAGCTTCAGCGACTCCGGGAAGTACAAGGACAAATCCGGGAACGGCTACGTGGGCCACATCAAGTTCAGCATCGCCGGCAAGTTCACAAGCGCGAGCGACGCGAACGGCACGTTCCACGCGAAGGTCCGGGTGACGAAGAACGGCACGACCGTCGACCACTGCCACACCGGCAAGCTCACCTGGAACGTCTCCTAGGGAGCACGACATGCCGGCGACCCTGAAGCTCGGCGACACCGAGGTCGGCCGGATCGGACTGGGCACAAACCGGCTCACCAAGACGCCCGAGCACGAAGCGTTCGTCAAGGAGGCGGTCGCCGCCGGGATCGACTTCATCGACACGGCCCACCTGTACACCGGCGGCGAGAGCGAGCAGACGATCGGTGCCGCCCTGGCGCCCTTCCCCGAGGGGGTCGTCGTGGCCACCAAGGGCGGATTCCACCCAGGGCAGGGCCGGCCCGACGTGCTGCGAGGCGAGATCGAGGAGAGCCTCGGCCGGCTGCGGACCGACAGCATCGAGCTCTACTACCTCCACAGGGTCGACCCGGAGACGCCGCTCGAGGACAGTCTGGGCGTGATCGACGAGTACCGCCGCCGCGGCAAGATCCGGCACGTGGGCGTCTGCGAGGTGGGGATCGATCAGATCGAGCGGGCCCGGCAGGTCCTGCCAATCGCTGTCGTGCAGAACCACTACAACCTCTCCGAGCGCAGGCACGAGGAGGTGGTGGACTACTGCGCGCAGGAGGGGATCCTGTTCGTCCCCTTCTTTCCCCTGCGCGGCGACCGCCCGCCCGCGCTTCAGGAGATCGCAGAGCGGCACGGGGCGACACCCGCGCAGGTCACGCTGGCGTGGCTACTGCGCCGCTCCCCCACCATGCTGCCCATCCCGGGCACCCTCTCGCTGGAGCACCTGGGCCAGAACCTGGGTGCGCGCGAGATCGAGCTGAGCGACGACGACTTCGAGGCGCTGCGCTAGGGCACTAGCCCTGCTCGAGCGGGGCCATCGTGAGCCCGGAGTCGTTCAGCTGCTCCCAGTAGTGCTCGGCGGGCTCGCGCGGGCCGGCCCACACGATCGCCTGGCCGGTGTTGTGGATCTTGTCCGCGATCCGGTACCCCTCCTCGAGCGTCACCCCCGGTATGACCCGGGCCAGCGCGGCGGCGACGCCGTCGAAGGTGTTGTGGTCGTCGTTCAGGACTATCACCCGCCAGGCGCCGCCGAGCCCCTCGCCCGGCTCCTGGACGCGGGGCAGCTCGACCGTGGAGGACCCGGTCACGCCGGCGCCTCCGCGCGCCGCTCCAGATAGCGCTCGAGTCCCAGGTACAGCTGCTCGGGCGGCGCCGCCTGCACGAGCTGCGGCGCCACGTCCTCCGGGCGATCGTTCGCCGCCGCGTCCTCGAAGGACTCACGGTCCAGCAGGCTCGCCCATTCGAGCTGGCGTGCGAGCGCCTCGAGCACCCGGGCGAACTGCAGCGACGGGTCGTCCGCGTAGCCGAAGTGGGTCAGGCCGAGCCGCTCGGGCTCCCAGCCTGCGACCGTGTCGATCGACTGCCTCCAGGCCTCGACGTCGATGTCGGGCGGGGGCGTCGGTGCGACCGTGTAGTCGCTCGGCGGGATCCGCACGCCCCCGACGTCGCCGACGTACGCGTCACCGGTGCCCTCGTGCAGGTAGCACACGTGGTGCGAGGCATGGCCGGGGGTGTAGGCCACCCGGAAGCCCTCGACCGTCTCGCCGCCCGAGAGCGGGCGGATGTTCTCCTCGGGCACCGGCGCGACCTCGCCCCAGAGCCGCTCCATCTCGTCGCCATACAACCGGCCGGCGCTCCCCAGGAGGCGGGACGGATCGACCAGGTGCGGGGCGCCCACCTCGTGCACGTACACCACCAGGTTGGGGTGCTTCCGGACCAGCACGCCGGTGGCTCCTGCGTGGTCCAGGTGGATGTGGGTGAGCAGCAGCGCGCGGGGCTCGATCGCATCCAGGGCGTCGACGCTCGAGGCCGGCCCGGGGTCGACTACGACCCCGTCGAGCACGTACGCGCCGATCACGCGCTCGCGCCCGAGGTGGTGCACGTCGATCAGCCGGCCCATCCCCCGGACCTTACAATTCCCTCATATGAGCGACGCTCGGCTGCCCGAACGGGATCGCCCGTGGGTCATGCGGACGTACGCCGGCCACTCGACGGCCAAGGAGTCGA
The DNA here is from genome assembly GCA_005883295.1 of Actinomycetota bacterium. Classification (GTDB taxonomy): domain Bacteria; phylum Actinomycetota; class Thermoleophilia; order Solirubrobacterales; family Thermoleophilaceae; genus AC-37. The sequence goes on along the minus strand of VAWV01000065.1, from coordinate 10,149 downwards.
ACGAGCTGTACCGGCGCAACATCGAGAAGGGCCAGACGGGCCTCTCGATCGCGTTCGACCTGCCCACCCAGACGGGCTACGACCCGGATGACGAGCTCGCGCGCGGCGAGGTCGGCAAGGTGGGCGTCTCGATCGCGCACAAGGGCGACATGCACACCCTCCTGGACGGTATCCCGCTGCAGGAGATGAACACGTCGATGACGATCAACGCCACGGCCGCCTGGCTCCTCGCCCTCTACATGACGGTGGGCGAGGAGAACGGCATCGACACCTCGGTCCTCCAGGGGACCACCCAGAACGACATCATCAAGGAGTTCCTCTCGCGGGGAACGTACGCGTTCCCGCCGGGGCCGTCGATGCGGCTGATCGCCGACATGATCGCCTACACCGTCGACGAGGTCCCCAAGTGGAACCCGATCAACATCTGCTCCTACCACCTCCAGGAGGCGGGGGCCACGCCGGTGCAGGAGATCGCGTACGCGCTCTCCACGGCGCGCGCGGTGCTCGACCAGGTGCGCGAGCGGGTCACCGAGGAGACCTTCCCGCGCGTGTTCGGCCGGATCTCGTTCTTCGTGAACGCGGGGATCCGCTTCATCGAGGAGCACGCGAAGCTGCGAGCGATGTCGCAGCTGTGGCGCGAGCTGGGTCGCGAGCGCTACGGCGTGGACGACCAGCGCTACCTGCGGTTCCGCTATGGCGTGCAGGTGAACTCGCTCGGGCTCACCGAGCAGCAGCCGGAGAACAACGTGATCCGGATCGTGCTCGAGGCGCTCGCGGTGACCCTCGGCCGCAACGTCCGCGCCCGCGCCATCCAGCTGCCGGCCTGGAACGAGGCGCTCGGGCTGCCGCGGCCCTGGGACCAGCAGTGGTCGCTGCGCATCCAGCAGATCCTGGCTCTCGAGACCGACCTGCTCGAGTACCCGGACATCTTCGAGGGGTCCAAGGTGATGGATGGCCTGGCCGCGGAGCTCATGGAGGGTGCCCGCGCGGAGATGGCCGTGGTCGAGGAGCACGGCGGTGCCGTCAAGGCCGTCGACTACATGAAGACCCAGCTCGTGGAGTCGCACCGCGAGCGCGTGGCGCGGATCGAGCGCGGGGAGCAGAAGGTGGTCGGGCAGAACGTCTACACGACCGCCGAGCCGTCGCCGCTCCAGGCCGGCGAGGACGGCGGGATACTCACCGTCGATCCGGAGGTTGAGCGCGCCCAGGTCGAGGCCGTGGAGAGATGGCGCGCGGAGCGGGACGAGGCCGCGGTGCGGGCCGCCCTAGCCGAACTGCGGGCCGCCGCCGAGAACGAGAGCTTGAACGTGATGCCGGCCACCCTCGCCGCGGCTCGCGCGGGCGCGACCACCGGCGAGTGGGCCGGCGTGCTGCGCGAGGTGTTCGGCGAGTACCGCGCGCCCACCGGGGTTGAGGGCGCGGCCGCGATCCCGGACGACGAGGCGCTCCATGAGCTCCGCGAGAAGGTGGACCGCCTCTCGGAGGCCCTGGGCCGGCGGGTGAAGATCCTGGTCGGCAAGCCCGGCCTGGACGGTCACTCCAACGGCGCCGAGCAGATTGCCGTGCGAGCCCGCGACGCGGGCATGGACGTGGTCTACGAGGGGATCCGCCTCACCCCCTCCCGGATCGCGGCTACCGCGGTGCAGGAGGGGGTGCACGTGGTCGGGCTCTCGATCCTCTCTGGCTCCCATCGCGAGCTGATCCCCGAGGTCCTGCGCGAGCTGCGCGAGGCGGGCGCCGACGTGCCGGTCGTCGTGGGCGGCATCATCCCGCCGGCCGACGCGGAGCGGCTGATGCAGGCCGGGGTGGCGCGTGTGTACACGCCGAAGGACTTCGAGCTCACGCGGATCATGGGCGACATCGTGGATCTGGTCGCCGAACACCACTCCGCCGCCGCCACGGCTTGAGCGCTGCGCGAGCCGCCGCCGGTGATCCGGCGGAGCTGGGCCGCCGTCTGCGGGAGTGCGATCGGGGCGCGGCCCCGGCCGCGCTCAACGTGATCGAGGACCGCTCGGCGCGAGGGCGCGAGCGGACCCGCAAGCTGCTCGCCGAGGTCTCCCCAGCCGCGCTCGGAGGCGAGGCCGGCGCGCATCTCGTGGGCGTGACCGGCCCGCCGGGCGCCGGCAAGTCGTCCCTCCTCTCGGCTCTCGTGGGCCGGTGGCGAGAGCTCGGGCGCACGGTGGCGGTGCTGGCCGTGGACCCGACCTCGCGGCGGTCGGGCGGCTCGCTCCTGGGCGACCGCGCGCGCATCGAGCACGACCCGCGCGACGATGGCGTTCTGATCCGGTCCACTGCCGCGGGCACACGCATGGGCGGTCTCGCGCCTCCCACTCGCGAGGCGGTCCAGGCGCTCGCCCCCGCCTTCGACCTGGTGGTCGTGGAAACGGTCGGCGTGGGCCAGTCGGAGACCGACGTTGAGGAGGTGACCGACACCGTGGCGGTGGTCGTCCAGCCGGCGTCCGGCGACACGCTGCAGTTCCTGAAGGCCGGGATCATGGAGGTGCCAGACGTGCTCGTGGTCACGAAGGCCGACCTCGGCGAGCCGGCGCTGCGCGCGCGGCGCGACCTCGAATCGGCGCTGCGGGCCCTCGGCTCGCGCGACACGCCGGTCGTGAGTGTTTCCTCCGTCCCTCCGCCGTCCGGGATCGACGACCTGGTCGAGGCGCTCGACGCCCATCGCGCCGCGATCGACCTCCCGGCGACCCGGCTCAGGGCGCGCCGGCTGACCGCGCTGGCCGACTTTCTCGCCGAGCGTGGCGAGGCGGGGTTGCGCGCCCTCGGGGGGCGCCGCGAGGCCGAGCGCTTCCTCGACTCCCTGCACCCGGCGCTCGACGCAGCCGCGCTGGTCGGGGCGCTCGAGGAGCGCGCCTCGGAGGAGGGCGGCGGATAGGCCCGGCGCGCCGGGTCTTCGCGGGCTCGCGGCTGCTGGTCTTCGTGGTCGCCGCGTTCGCCGCGGTCGCATTCCCGGCCGGCATCGGCGCGCGGACCGCCGAGCGGGGCATCGTGCACCCGTTCGGCGGCTGGCCCCTCCGGGGGCTGTTCGACTCGGTCCTCTCGCCGCTCGTGCGCTGGGACGGCTTCTGGTACCTGCGGATCGCCGAGCACGGCTACCAAACGCACGTCGAGGCGCTGCGCGGCGGGCGCGTGTTCTTCCCCCTCTACCCACTGCTCGTGCGCGGCGCCGGCGGGTTCGCCGACAACGGCGTGGCCCTGATCGCCGCCGTGGTCATATCGCTGGCGGCGCTGGCGGTCGGCCTGACGCTCCTCCACAGGCTCACCGCCATGGAGCTTGGCGGGCGCGCCGCCGACGCGACCGTCCTGCTGCTCGCGTTCGCGCCAGTGGCGTTCTTCTTCAGCGCGCCGTACACCGAGAGCCTCTTCCTCGTGCTGTCGGTGGGGGCGTTCCTGGCGGCGCGCAGGGGCCGCTGGGCGCTGGCGGGGCTCGCCGCCGGGGCCGCGTCGGGAACGCGCTCCACCGGCGCGCTCCTGCTCCTGCCGCTCCTGATCCTCTACCTGTACGGGCCACGAGCCGATCGGGAGTCGCCGCCGGCACGTCCGGGCTGGCGCGCGCTGATCCCGCGTCACGCCGTTCGCCCGGACATCCTGTGGCTCGTGCTCGCGCCGGTCGGGATCGTCGCGTTCAGCCTCTACCTGCGCGAGTCGACAGGCGACGCGCTGGCATGGGCGCACTTCCAGCCGCTGTTCGGGCGGCGGGCCATCGAGTGGCCGACGGAGACCGTGCGCCAGGCCGCGGTGGCCGGGTTCCACGCGCTGAAGGGCGACGGCTCGCACCTGTACCGGGGCCCGATCCTCGTCGAGTCGGTCTACCTCCCCGCCGCCCTCGTCGCGACGGTCGGCGTGTTCCGCCGCCTGCCCTTCGCCTACGGCGCGTACTCGCTCACCGCCCTCCTTCTGGCGATCTCGTCGCCCGCCTACCCCGAGCCGCTGAGGTCGCTGCCCCGCCTGCTGCTTCCGGTCTTCCCGCTCACCATGTGGCTCGCCAGCTGGACCGAGCGGCGCGGGATCACGCGCGGCGCCATCGTCGCCTCGGGGGCGGCGCTGGCGGTGCTGACAGCCGCCTTCGCCAGCTGGCAGCCGTACGTCTAAGGGCCTGTCCCGGTAGGGGGCGTGCGCCCGGGGCGACCGGAGGGCGAGCGGGGCGAGGACGCAGGAAGGCCCAATACCCGAGCGGTATTGGGCCGACCGAGGACGACGCATCCGCGACGCCATCCGGTCGTATCCGGGTGTGCGGCCTCTATCGGGACAGGCCCTAAACCGCGCCGTGGCGGATGGCGATCGCCACCGCGTGCTCGCGGTTCCGGGCGTCGAGCTTGCCCAGGATGGTCCTGACCCGGCTCCGCACCGTGTGCTCGCTGACGGACAGGCGCTCGGCGACTTCCGCCGTCCTGAACCCGTCGGCGAGCAGGGCGAGCACGTCGCGTTCGCGCTGCGTGAGGTTGGCCGCCAGCCGCGGCTCTCGGGGGCGCTCGGACGCGACGAGGAGATACTCCTCGAGGTCGGCCAGCGCTTCGCGCGCGGTCTCGATCACCCTCGCCTCCATACGCCGCCGGCGAGGCTAACCGCCACGGGCCGCTCATTTCAGAGCCTGCAAGCGCGCTTGCGGCCGGTCTATCCTCGCGGCGTGCGGCTCCGGACCCAGCTCCTCGTGCTGCTGGTCGCGTCCGCCGGGGCCACCGGGATCGCCGAGCTGGCCGGGGCGAAGAACCTGGGCACGGCCCTCGCGTTCGGGCAGATCGCCTTCGTGGCCACCCTGATCGCGGTCATGCTGCGCAGCTGAGCCCGCGCTATTTCGTGACCCTGACCGAGGCGATCGGTGACCACGCCGATGCCTTCCCGCTGGCCTTCCTGCGCATGCGTGCGCGGAAGCGGTAGTTGCCGGCGCCCTGCGCGAGCCTCAGGCCGAGCCCGCCGATGGTGGTGCCCCCGGTCAGGCTCCGGAAGAGCTTCGCGCCCGGGCGTTTCGCCTGGACGTCGAAGACGTAGCCCTTCGGCGCCCTGCAGAAGCACCAGTAGAGCTGGAACGTGGTCTTGCGGGTGCCCTTGCGCGGCGCGGTCTCCACCGGGACCTTGACCGTTCCCTTTCCCGGCGTGCCCGTCGTGGAGTACGGGTAGGTGCCCGCGGCGTCGAACTGGAACGCGTACCCCGTGCCGGGCGCGAGCGCCGGCGAGCCGAAAAGGCCCATCCCGGAGGCGTCGCTGACCGCGTAGGCGCCGGGGCCCCGGTTCTGCCACTGAACGGTCCCGCCCAGGACGACCCTCGTGGCGGGTTGCGCGCTGGCGGCCGCGATGTTTGCGCCTGAGCCGGAGACGACGATCCGCGCGGTGAGCGGCCCGAGCCTGGTGGTCGGCGAGAGCTGGAACGCCCGCTGGTGGCCGTGGAACGTGCCCCAGCCGACGATCTGGCCGACGTCGTTGATCCCGTTCGCCGCGTAGAGGACCCAGCCTGAGTGCTTCGGTAGCGCGCGGTTCAGGTCGAAGAGCTTCCCGGCGCCGTAGAGGAAGGCGTGGAAGTCGGCGTTGCCCCTGAGGTAGCTCGATCCCACGACCTCGCCCGAGTCGTTGACCGCGTATGCGTTCGCACCGGACCCGCCGAGCGTTCCGAGGTCGGCCATCTTGCCGCTCGTGCCGTGTGCGGAGCTCGGCGTCCACAGGAAGGGGTGGCTTATGCCGGCCTTGGTCCGCGAGATGCCGACGACGTCGCCGAGCGCGTTGACGCCGAACGCCTGGCTGCTCGCGCCGCCGAGCGTGCCGAGGTCGAACATGTGGCCGGTCCCTCCGTTGGGTGCCTCGGGCTTCCACAGGAACGCGTGGCTGAGCTGGCTACCGCCGGTGAGTAGCGAGGCGCCCGCCGCCTCGCCCGAGGAGTTGAGCGCGAAGGCCGTGCTGGCGCTGCCGCCAAGAGTGCCGAGGTCGAACCACGTGCCCGTGGTGCCGTTCGGGGTCAACGGGTTCCACAGTGCAGCGTGCGCCTCGAGGCCCGGCGGTACCTGCGAGTCGCCTGCCACCTGGCCGAGGTCGTTGTTCGCGAAGCCCTCGCTGTCCGTCCCGGCGAGCGTGCCGAGGTCCCGCGGCCCGCCGGCCTGCGTCCAGATGAAGGCGTGATGGATGCCGCCCGGGAGGTCGGAGGTGCCGGCCACCTGACCCGCGTCGTTGATGCCGTTGGCCTGCGTGTTGCTCCCGCCCAGCCCGGGGATAGGGGTCACCTGGCCGCCGGAGCTGAGCCAGGCCACGTAGTGCCCGTGCGAGTCCTTCCCGATGCCGGTGGCCTGGCCGACGCCGTTGTTGCCGTTGCCCTGCGCTTTCTGAACGGCCTCCTCGGCCGCCTTTATGATGTCGTCGACGCTCTCGCCCGGCTCGGTCGTGAACGCTTCCTTCACGACGGTCTGCTGGGCGTGTCCCCGTATCTGCCGGCACCGGAGTACGTGGGTGCCGGGCGGTAGGTCGTTCGGCACCCGGAACACGCCGCCGAAGTTGCCGAACTCGTCTGTCGGAAGGTGGCCGGCGAAAACCCAGCCACGGCCGCCGACGAAGATCTCGCAGACCACGGACTCGTTGCTCGCCCATCCGGCTCCCCGCACGCCGACGGAGCCCGGCGCGGTGTTCGTCTTGATGGTGGGCTCCGCAAGGGCGTTCGCCGCGGTGAGCGCACACGTGCCCATCGCCATGACCAGGGCGAGCGTGCCGATGAACCGACGTCCCTGTCCAGTCCTCACACCCTCAATCGTGACGGGGAACGTCAAGCCGCGCCACCGGTACCGCTGCGCAGCTCCCACTCGGCGGCCGCCAGCTCTCCGGGCGTGTTCACGCTGCGGAGCGCGGCGGCGGGCAGCTCCACACGCAGCGGGTCGAGGCCCTCGACCGCCTCTCGCACCGGCCTGCCGTGTCCCGCCGCAGCTCGCAGCGCCGGCACCGCGTCCGG
>VAWV01000065.1:0-3149 GCA_005883295.1 Actinomycetota bacterium | reverse complement strand
GTCCGCCCCGGTCACGAACGGCATGTCGCTCGCGCACACCATGACCGGCCCGCTCGCCCGCTCCAGCGCGTGGGCGATGCCGAGCGCCGGATGGCGCGGATCGAGCGGCTCGTCGTCCCAGACCTCCCAGCCGCCCCCGGCGGGCAGCTCGGTGCCGGGCTTGCACACCACGGCCAGTTGCTCGCAGACCGCCCCGAGCGCCGCCGCCGGATAGGACAGGAGCGGCCGCCCGCACACGACCCGCGTGGCCTTCGCGCCTCCCATGCGCCGCCCGGCCCCGCCAGCCAGTATCGCGCCGACCACCGCGGTTTATGCTGCCAGGTCCAGTGGCCGTCGGGACCTTCATCTCCGTCGGGCGCTCGCTGGAGCGTGCGGCGGAGCGCGTGCGCCTCGCCGAGGAGAGGGGGTTCGAGGCGGTGTACGTGACGCATATCGCGGGCCGCGACTCGCTCACGGTCCTCGCTGCCTACGCCGCGGCCACCGAGCGCATCCGCCTCGGCACGGGCGTGATGCCGATCTACTCACGCACGCCGGTGGCCAGTGCTCAGTCGATCGCCACGGTGGACGAGATGTCCGGCGGCCGCGCGGTGCTCGGGCTGGGCGTGTCGCACAAGCAGACGGTGGAGGGCTGGTACGGCCAATCGCTCGAGAAACCGGTGCGCGACATGCGCGAGTACGTGCAGATCGTGCGCGCGATCATCCGCGGCGAGGACCCCCCGTCGGGTGAGCGCTTCCACACGGCGTTTCGCTTCATGGGCTACGCGCCGCGACCCGACCTCCCGATCTACATCGGCGCGCTCTCACCGCGGATGCTCCGGCTCGCCGGGGAGCTGGGCGACGGCGTGGTCCTGTGGCTCTGCAACCCGGACTACGTGCGCGAGGTGGTGGTCCCGGAGGTGACCAGGGGCCGCGAGCGCGCGGGCAAGCCGCTCGAGGGCTTCGACGTGGTGGCCGCCGTGCCGGCGGCGGTCACCGACGAGCCGGAGGTCGCTCGCGCGCGGCTGCGCAGCGACCTGATCCCATACTTCTCGCTGCCGTTCTACCGGGCAATGCTCGAGCGCTCGGGCTTCGACGAGGACATCGCCGGCTTCGACAAGGGGATGGCGCGTAACGATCCCGATGCGGCCGTCGGAGCGATCTCCGACCGCTTCCTCCAGACGCTCACCGCGATCGGGACGCGCGAGGAGGCAGAGGCCGGGGTGCGGCGCTACCAGGAGGCCGGTGCCACCTCACCGTGCCTCGGCGGCGTGCCCGGCACCGACTTCGATGCCACCCTTGAGCAGCTCGCCCATCTGACGCCTGCGGCCGCCTAGCCCCGCCGCCCGGCGCGGGGCGTCGCCCGCGGACGCGATGCGGAAGTGGCCCCGCTCGCGGCGGAGGTGGATCACGTCCGGAGACGCGCGCCGCCCGGCGGTGCCTGCCACGACGCCGACCTCCGCCGTGCCGGTCCGCGACAGCACGACGCTCCGGATGTCGACGGTCGGCGCGCGCAGCGGTCCCGCCTCCTGGGCCAGGACGAACTCGCAGTTGTCGCCGCCCGCGGCAGCCCGCGCGCGGGCGGTGAAGAGGCGGCCGCATATCGCGCCGTAGTCGCGCGTCGTCAACGCTCGCTGGAACGCGTCCACCACCCCGACCGCCTCGGCGGCCGTGCCGCCCACCGGAGGGGGTCGATCGCGGCCCCTTCCCGTCTCGATCAGGCCCACAAGGACGGCCAGGACGACCACCGCCGCGGCGACCGCGATCGGCCACCGGCGCACCACCAGTCCCTGCCCGACGACACGCACGCTCCGGACTCTAGTCGGGCTCCTGGCGGGCCTCGAGACCGGTCGTGGAGCGGCACCTGGGCCGATATCTCCCGGCGCCTGGGCGTATGGGCCCGGGTTCGCCATAATCGGCGCATGGAGGGATCGGTCCCGGAGTCCCTGGGGACCTCAGCGAGCTGGCTCCGCTGCTACCGCTGCTGGTCACAGAATCTGGAGGTACAGGTCCATTACGAGGGAGTGCTGAAGGTCGACCCCGACACGGGGGAGGCCGTCGAGCCCGTCGAGGAGGTCCAGGAGGCCGTGGTCCAGTGCCTGGACTGCCTCCATGACCAGCCCCACCTGAACCTCGCCTTCTACGAGGAGAACGGCCGCCGGATCAGCCGCATCGAGGCCGTCGAGGACCGCTGGGAGCGGATGATCTCGGGCACGCCCTGGGTCGCCTCGTGCACCGTCACCGTGGACGGCGACCAGGTGGAGAGCTGCTCCGGCCCGGAGGCCGCCGACTCGCTCGCGTTCGGGGCCTTCGGCGAGCACGGCACGCGCGAGTTCTTCACCCACGTGCGCTTCCACAAGCACGACGGCGACCAGATCGTGATCCACATGCTGGTGGAGCTCTACGCGCGCTCGGCGGAGGAGGCCGGCGAGGTCCTGGAGGACGCAGCCCGCGGCCCCTTGACGATCACCTCGCTGGCCGAGGAGTCACGCCCGCCAGCGGCGGCGGCCTCACCCGAAGACCCGCACTAACGTCCTGACGGCGAAAACCGAGTCGGGCAAGGACGCAGGGAGCGGACAGTGCTAAGCACGTCCGCGACCGAGGACGCAGCCCGGCGACGGTTTGCAGCCGTCAGCGAACCGCGGCGACGATCTCGTCAGATAGCGCCGGGAACTTCTCCAGGTACTCCACCCGCTCGTCCTTGAGCCGGTCCACGATCTTGCGGTACTCGTCCCGGCGGCCCTGTGACTCGTACAGCTCGCGCGGGCGCAGGATCGCCGAATCGGACTCGTCGATCCCCGGCACCCGGGTGGCGACCCGATACCCGAAGTCGGGGTCGTCCTGCCACTCGATCGTGCCCTCGGCGATGCCCTTGACGATCGCCGAGGAGTGCGGGATGCGCACCTTGGCCGAGCGGTCGTCCTCCTCCGGACCGCCCACGCGGCCGGTATTCATCAGGTAGACGTCCAGCTGGTGCTCGGCCATGAGCTCGAGGAAGCGATTTCCCTGGTGGTCGTGGTCGTCGGGGAAGAACGGGTTGGTGCCGGGCACGCGTAGGAACTTGCCGGCCTCCTCGGCGCCGCCGGCGCTGGTGCCCTGCGTCTCCCCCAGCATGAAGTAGGCGGCCGCCTGCTCGGAGTCGAGCTTCGCGACCGCCGGGATGATGTTCTCGT
>VAWV01000041.1 GCA_005883295.1 Actinomycetota bacterium | reverse complement strand
GACCGGGGCCGGGTGGTACGAGTACCCGCCAGGACGGCCCGACGACCCGGAGCCGCTCGAGCCCGGCGGGGGCGAGGGGCGCGGGATCAGGGTCCTGGGCAACGGGCGACTGTGGGACGAGCTTCGCGAGCGCGCCGGACTCGCTGGCTTCGAGGACGGGGACGACCTCGTGATCGGCGAGGACGTGGTCCTGCGGACGGCCGAGCCGCCGCCGGACGGAAGGGTCGGCTTTCACCTGCTCCCGCCGCTCGGTCAGCTCGTGGAGCTCACCGGCAAGCGCGACGACACGGTCGAGCAGGTGTTCGCCGCCCTCGGCTTCCACCGCGAGTGGGTAGGCGACGCACCCGGCCTCGTTCTCGGCCGGATCGCGTGCCAGCTGGTGAATGAGGCGGCGTTCGCCATCGGTGAGGGCGTGGGCTCGCCCGAGGACGTCGACGCGGGGATGAAGCTCGGACTCAACCACCCGCGCGGGCCGGTGGAGTGGTGGCGGGCGATCGGCACCGAGCACGTCGTCTCTGTCCTCGACGCGCTCGGCGGGGAGCGCTACCGCGTGGCGCCGCTCCTCCGGCGCGGAGCCTTAGAGTAGGCCGCCGTGCTCGCCGTGACGTTCCAGGAGCCCGGCCGCGTGGCGCTCGAGGAGCGCCCCGACCCGGAGCCGGTCGCGCCCGACGACGCGGTGGTGAAGATCGAGGCGTCCGGGATCTGCGGGTCTGACCTGCACATCTATCACGGCCGGGTGCAGATCGAGCCCGGCTTCATCATCGGCCACGAGTACGTGGGAACGGTCGTGGCGAAGGGCGACGCGGTGGGGCTGGACGTGGGCGACCGCGTGCTCGGCACCTTCCACACCGCGTGCGGCACGTGCTTCTTCTGCCGCCGCGGGATCTACCAGAAGTGCGACGAGGCGCGGGTGTTCGGCCACGGCGCCACGCTCGGATCGCTCCAGGGCACCCAGGCGGAGATGGCGCTCGTGCCACGCGCGAACCTCACGCTGCGCCGCGTGCCCGAGGGGCTCTCGGACGCGGCCGCGCTGTTCGCCGGCGACGTGATGGGAACGGGCTACCACGCAATCGTGTCGGCGGGCTTCCGGCCCGGGGACACCTGCGCGGTGATCGGGCTCGGCCCGGTCGGGCTGTGCGCGGTGATGGCCGCACGGGCGGCGGGGGCCTCGAAGGTGATCGCGGTCGACACGGTCGACGAACGCCTCGAGACCGCCCGGCAGCTGGGCGCCGAGCCGGTCCACGCAACGGAGGAGGACCCCCGTCAGGCGGTGAAGGCGGGCACGCACGTGGGCGGCGTGGACGTGGCGGTCGACGCGGTCGGCCACCCGGCGGCCCTCGACACCGCCTGCCGCCTGGCGCGGAAGGGGGGCACCGTCTCGGTGGTGGGTGTGTACACCGAGCGGGTCGAGGTGCACATGGGCGTGGTCTGGATCAAGAGCCTCAACCTGGTGACCGGCCACGCGAACGTGATGGGCCACCTCGACTCGGTCCTGGCGATGCTGGCCTCAGGCCGGCTCGACGTGTCGCCGCTCGTGAGCCGCGAGATGCGCCTCGAGGAGGCCCCCGACGCCTACGCGGCGTACGACCGCCACGAGGCTCTGAAGATCCTGCTGCGGACGTAAAGCGACGCTTGACAGCGCGCGTCAGCCGCGATTAGGTTTGCCCTCCAAGCGTCGGCCCGCGCAGATCGGAGGGACTCGCAATGCTGGCTCGCTTTCATCCTTCGCCCGCGACGGGGATCGCGTTCATCGCGCTGATCGTCGCCCTCGGTGGCAGTGCGTACGCCGTCACGAGCTTCGTCGGCTCGGACGGGAAGATCCACGGCTGTGTCAGCAAGAGCGGCCAGCTCGTGCTCGTGAAGGCGGGCGCTAAGTGCAAGACGGGGCAGAGCGGGATCGCCTGGAACCAGAGGGGTCCGCGAGGTCTCCGTGGGCCGCGTGGGTTCAGGGGTCAGATGGGCGCGCAGGGTCTGCCGGGACCTACCTTCGCCGTCTCGCGCACGGCGGACAACCCGGCCGACCCACCCGCGAGTCCGGACGAGACCTCCTCCGAGGCGTCCACTCGGGGCAGATCCTTCGACTTCACGCTGCCCGTCGCGGGAAAGGTCTATGTGCGTTTCTACTCTCCGCACCTCGGTCGTGATTGCTCCGCAGGATCCGCCAGCGCCGGCATGTACCTGGACGGTGCTCCGGTGTCCAACAGCGACCATGCAATTGAGCCCGGCAGCGCCCCGGGGCCTGCCGAGTTCGTCGCCGTGACTCCGGCCACATCCGGAGCGCACACGGTGCAGGTCCGTGAGGACTGTCCCAGCGGGTTCCTCGCCTCCGGAGGCGACTCGTTAGTCGGGACATGGACCGTCCTGCTGGTCGGGGGTTAGCACCCAACATCCGTCCAGACCGCCTACTAAGGGGGTTCAAAGCGGCGCGGGTCGGCCGAAGGACCCCTCGTGCCTTCCGTCCTCCGTGCAGTAAGCCTGCGACTGTTCCTGTCCGCGCTCGCAGCGGTGCTGCTGCTCGCCGCTCTTCCCTGCGCCGGCGCCTGGGCGGCAAGCGACACGACGCAGTTCGCCGTCAACGCCGGGAGCCTGGTGTTCGGCACCGCCCCCGACGTGCCCAACTTCCCGGCCCTGACCTTGAACGGCCAGGCGCAGACGCTGAACGCGCAGATGAACAACTACTCGGTCGGCGACGGAAGCGGCTCGGGCGCGGGTTGGAACGTCACCGTCAACGGCGACGGCAGTGGCGGCAAGAGCGCCGTCTTCAAGCAGTACTGCCCGAACGCCACCTGCGGTACCGACACCGGGCCCGGCTACGTCTCGGGCGGCGCCACGCTGGCGGCAAACTCGCTCTCGCTCAGCAGCTCCGGCGCCGGCTTCACCGCCCTGTTCGGGACCACCGGCACGGCGCCGACCCACCAGTGCAGCTCGGGCTGCAACGTCGACTCCGCCACCGCGGTGAAGACGGTCTCGGCCGCTTCCGGCGCCGGCATCGGCACCTATCAGACGAACGGATACAGCGCCACCAGCCTCGGGGTCTCGGCGCCGACCACGATCACGACGCTCCTGGCCAACGAGGTCTACCGCGTAGACCTCCTCTGGTCGCTGAACAGCGGGCCGTAGCAGCTAGACGAGCGGCGCCGCCAGGTGGTGCGGGCCTCGCCTTGACCCAGGTCCCCGCGGCTGGGAGACTCGCGTCGAACGGCCATGGCAAGGCCACTTCCGACGCCGCGGACGCGGCGCAAGGACTCGCGCTTTGACGACCTCGCGCGCGCGCTGGCGAGCGAGGAGATCTCCCGGCGCGCCGCGCTCGGTCGTGCCGCCGCGCTGGTCGGTGCGATCTCGCTCAGCTCCCCACTGTTCGCCTGGCCGAGCTCGGCCCTCGGGGCCACGAAGAAGAAGTGCGAGCCGGGCCACGTGCGCTGCGCGGGCAAGTGCTGCCCCAAGGGCGAGCACTGCTTCACTCCCAAGCCAACGCGCGCCCATCCCCACCCCAAGCCCCGCTGCGCGTGCCTGAGCCCGCGGGAGCTGTGCCCGGACGGTAGCTGCCTCGACCTCCACACCGACCCTCATAACTGCGGCTCCTGCGGTCACCGCTGCTCGAGCGGGCACGTGTGCTCCAAGGGGCGCTGCACTCTCGTCTGTCCCGGTGGGGAGACGAACTGCAGCGGCCACTGCGTGCACCTGGCCACGGATCCGCACAACTGCG
>VAWV01000040.1 GCA_005883295.1 Actinomycetota bacterium | reverse complement strand
GTTGATCCACTCGATCAGCGGCTGGGTGACCGCTCCGAGCGGGCGCTGGCGGACCGCATCGAAGCACCACTGATCGCCGGCGTTGCACACGCCGTCGGCTGGATAGACCTGGTCCGCCGGCATCTTGATGGCCTGGGCCAGCGTGCTGGCGAGCAGCGCGCGGCAGCGGCTGCGGCTTCCGCCCCCGCAGTAGGTGCGGGAGTAGCGGCCACGGACCTTCATGCCCAGCGCCTGGCGCAGGTCCTTGTTGATGTAGCCGTACCAGCCGTCGTCGTAGGCCGACCCGAGGTGGCCGCCGTGGTTGTTCGGGGCGTTGTCGACCTCGTTGATGGAGTTGATCTGGCCGAAGACGCTGTTGCCGATCGCCGGCTTGAACTCGGCGGACACCCATCGCGGGAACCACGCGTCCAGGATCCGCACCGCGGCCGATTGGTCGTAGACCCCGTTGTGGTTCAGGTCGCGCCGGTGCGCGCCCCGCTTCATCCAGGCCGTGAGCGTGGAGATCGCCGACCTGAGCGCCGGGTTCTTCTGCTTGCCGAGGATCCTCAGCGCATAGGGGAGGTCGCGGTCGCCACGCAGGTCCACCGTTACGGCGTCCTCCATCGCCGACACGAGCCCGACCAGGTCGAGCCTGCGGCCGCCCCGGAGCCTCTGCCTGATCCGATCGGAGAGCAGCTGCGACCGGAACACGGGCGAGTAGCTCCACTTGCTGTCGGAGGTGCGGTAGCCGGGCGCCTGCTTGTTGTTCCAGCTCGTCATGAAGCGCTGATCGATGGTCTGCGCGTGTCGGGCGAACGGGAGTTGCCTCTCGGTGCGCGTGGTGGGGTTCCAACCGCGCCACTCGAACTTCCGGTTCCCGCCCCAGATCGGGAAGTTCGTGCTGGTGCCCTTCGCGCGCAGCGGGCTCGCGCCCGAGTTGAAGTACGCGTCGTGCTTCGAGTCGACGTACAGCCAGTTGAACGTGTAGCCGATCTTGTTCGCGGCGCGCTGGAAGTCCCGCGGCGAGCGCATCCTGGCCGGATCGTTGAAGTCCACGAACCCGAGCGCCGAGTCGACCTCGTGCATGTAGGTCGATCGCAGGCTCGTGTAGGCGACCGGCCTGCCGTGCGTCCTGCCGCGCGCCACCACCAGGCCCAGCGCGGTGCGCTGGATCGTGAGGGTCTCACTCCCGGCCGGGTGCTGGTCCGCCAGGTTCGGCGTCCAGCTGTTCTTGCGCGTCAGGACCTCCATCTTCAGGCAGCGCCCGCGGTAGAGGTAGTGGTCGGACTGGAGTGACGGCGGCTTGCCGTTCGTGCTGCACAGCGGGACCGCGAACGTGTCGGTCACGTCCTCGCCGGCCGAGGTCGCGCTCCACGCGTAGTCCCGACCCCGCCCGAGCTCCACGTACTGGTTCACGCCGGGGAACGCGGCTCCGCGCGCGTCGATCCCGGGCGCGTGGACGTCCTCCTCCATGAGGATCTGCGGCGCGAAGTAGCCCGTCTGCGGGCCGAACACCGCGAGCGGGTGGCCCGACCTGGACGCGCGCGCCGAGACCACGAGCGCGTTCGACATCGAGCCCGGCAGGCACACGAGACCCTTGGGCGGACACGGCGTGAGCCGGGCCGCCGCGGTGTCCTTCGCGCTCGTCCCGCCCGCGCCGCCGCCCACCGGCTGGTAGACGAGCGAGCCCGGCTGGGGCATGGCCAGGCTTCCCTTCGCGAGCTTCTTCGGGGGCACCTGATAGGGGAACTTCCGCCCCACGACCGTGGTCGGCGCCTCCGGGTCGTTGGCCGAGCGGAAGTCGCTCCAGGCCGCGCGACCGGCGCGCTTGCCGAGCCTCGCCTGCAGCGCCTGGAGCACCTGCGCGCTCTGCAGCTCGCTGCCCCCGCCGGCGCCAAAGATGCCGCCGACCAGCGCGGCGGTGGCGATCACGTCGCGGGCGTTCCACGGATCCGGGCCCTGGGGCCGGTTGATCGCCGCGTACTCGCCCGGCATCTTCGTGGGGTCCATCTTGGCGTCGTCGATGTACTTGTTGATGCCGGCGACGTAGTTGTTCAAGTCGTCGACCACCCGCGCGCCCTGCTTGCCGTAGAGCCTGGGCAGCTGGTCGACCTGCTTCTGCAGGTCCCCCTCGGTGTAGGGGGCGATTGCCCATTCGGAGCGGTCGAAGGCCTGGTTGCCGGGGTCGCCGCCTGCGAACGCGGTGAGCTCCGCGCGACCGAGGTGGCGGAGGATGTCGATGAAGAACAGCCGGTCCTCGGCCGCCGCGTAGCCGAGCCCGAACATCGCGCCCTGCCGCGTCCGGCCGTACACGTGCGGCACGCCGAACTGCTTGTCCCGCACGATGGTCACGTCATCGCGTGGGCTGTACTGGCGCGCCACGTCGCTCAGCGGGACACCGAAGCTCGCGTCCTTGTAGTACTTCGGGAGCTGAGCCGCGGTGAGGCCGGGAACGGCGTAGACGAGGTTCCCGTACATCGCGAGCTGGTCGCTGTTGTGCGGCGGGCGCTGCTTCAGCAGCTCCCAGTTGAGCAGCTGCTGGCCGTTCACCAGGCCGTTCTGGCCCGGCGGAAGGATGTTGCGGAAGCCCAGGCCGTCGTGCGCCTGGTAGGGCTGCGGACCGGGCGGCGCGCCGTAGGCGGGAACCGCTGCGATCGCGGCGGCCGCGGCCAGGGCGGGCGCGAGCAGTCTCAGACGGAGCACCGGCGAGACCTTAACCGGGGGCGAGCGCCGCGCGCGCTAGGCCTGAGGCGGAAGTTCGCCTCAGGCGAGGACCGGTACCGCGTCCGACGCGATCGCCTCGATCTGCTCGGCGGCGCGATCGAACTCCTCGTCGGAGAGCACCGGCGTGCCCTCGAACGGGAGGTCTCGCTGCAGCTCGAGCCACGAGCGGCAGCCGAGGTAGTCGTCGCGCACCCGGACCGTGACCGGGCGCGGGATGCGGTACGTGCGCAGGACGATCACGTGCAGCGGATGGCGCCGCTTCCAGACGAGGCGCTTCTCCGCGTAGTCCGTGGTCCAGACGTAGTACGGGGCCAGCGCGTCGACGCAGCGCGGATCGGTGATCAGGTAGCTGGCCGCCACCTCGGCCCAGGCCCGGATGCGCACCCGGTCCGGCTGGGGGATGCCGCCGTCGCGCGTGAACACCGAGGCGGGTGGCTCGCCGTCCGACCAGACGCCCTCCTCCAGGGCGCGGCCCAGCTCGGGCCGGTGCGACTCGCGCACGTGCCGCCCCTGCTGGTGGTCGAAGGTGGGATAGAGGAAGAAGCGGTCGTGCTCGATCTCGAAATGGCGGTTGTCCTCACGGATGCCGCCCTTGCGCAGGGTGAGCAGCTGCTCGCCCTCGGCGAGCGCGCGTACGGTCACAGCCCATTCCTTGAAAGCGATCGGCATAAGTAAGGAAACCTCTACTCCGCGAACCGGATTGCCTCGGCGGGAGGGACCTCGCGAAGGCGCCGATT
>VAWV01000064.1 GCA_005883295.1 Actinomycetota bacterium | reverse complement strand
CCAGTGCCGGGGTGGGCCCGAGCACGAGCGCGGTGGTGGCGCCGGAGCTCACGAAGGCGGCTGCTCCGGCCGGCCATCGCCACGTGCCGCCCCCCGCCGGGGTCGCGTGGAACGTGCGCACGAGGTAGGTGACGATCGCGGCCTTGGCGGCCGCCGAGTCGCTCGTGCCGCGCCATCGCCACTGAAGCACGGCGGCCACGGCGCGGTGGTCGGGCGCACCCGGATCAACCTTCGCTCCCCGGCGGTGCCACAGGGCCACCCGCCCTCCTATCCAGTCGCGCACGACCTTCTTCGCGGCCGAGGGCGGGCCTGTGGAGGAGAAGAGCTCCTCGGTGCTGAACGCGTCCATGTCGCCGGCGAGCACCCGCGTCCACCCGGCCCCGAACGCCGCGGTGGGGTCCCCCGTGGGCGGCACCGACACGTCATGTGCCGGCCAGCGTCGTGGGTAGAGGATCGAGGCGGTGGTGCGGGGCGGGTTGCGCAGCGCGCGATCGACGAGCCCCCAGCCGCCGCGGCGGTACAGGGCCTGGACGAAGCGCGCGCCGGATGCGTAGATGAACTCGAGCTCCTCCCCGGCGAGCCGGGCGAGGCGGCTGCCGCTCGGTGGCGGGTACGTCGTCTGCAGGTAGAGCGAGACAGGGCGAAAGGCCCCGAGGTACCTGATCCCGTAGCGCGCCTGCGAGAGCACCGCCGAGCCCTCACGGACGGCGTGCTCCGCGTCGGCGGCCTCGACCAGGGGCGGGTGGAACTGGAAGTGGTCAGGGCCCACGTTCTGCTCGTCGAGCGCGTGGGTGAGCTCGTGTGCGAGCACGGTCTGGATCTCGACCGGGTCCTTTCCCACGGTGTCCTTTACCAGGTAGATCCGGTTGGCCGCATCGTCGTATACGCCCTCGAGCTGGGCGACCTGCTGAACCTGGCTCTTGGCGGGGTGCGGAGGCACGAGTCCGAGGAGCACAGGCAGCTCGGTCGCGATGCGGGCCTGCTGCTCGAACCCGCGGATGCGCGCGCGCTGAGCGGCCGGCAGACGCCTCAGCTTGGCCGCGAGCTGCTCTGCGGACAGCAGCGTCAGCTTCAACTTCGAGACCAGCGACACCGACGGGACGCGCTTGAAATGGAGGCCCCGGATGGCGGGCAGGCGCGAGGCGACCTTCTGCACCGGCAGGTGCACGTGCGTGCCCCCGCCGCACCCGGCGCCGAGGAGCGCAGCGGTGGCGAGAACGACGGCGGCTGCGCTCCGGACGGTCAGGGTTTCGGTAGCGCCGCGCCCAGTCCCACGTAGTGCACGTTGCCCTTCGAGTCCTTGCCGGTCACCCGGAAGGCGTAGCGCTTCCCGGCGGCCGTATAGGCGCTGCAGGTGAAGGCCACTCCCTTCTTGGCCTTGATCCCCTTCGGGCAGGCGACGAGCACGATCTGGTGACGCTGCTGGGCGACGCTGATCTCGATCGCCTTCTCGAGGGTCACGTGGTCGATCGTCGTCGCCTTGCCGCCGCAGCCGGCCAGGAGGAGCGCGCAGGCGCAGGCCGCGGCAGCTGGTCGCAGGTGTCGGGAACGGGTCACGCATGTGTCCTTCCGCACGTCCTGGGCAATATCCTCCCAGGCACAGCCCAGCCACAGGGGGAGCAATGGAGGCAACGACCACCGAACGGGAGCGCGTCGTCTACAAGGCGCTCCAGGAGCCCACGCTCTGCGCCGCCTTTCAGGTGACCGCGGCGGAGCATCCCGACCGCGTCGCGCTGCGCACCAAGGGCGACGAGTTCAGCATGACCTGGGCGGAGTACAGGGACAAGATCACGGCGCTGGCCGGCGGGCTCGCCGGGCTCGGGCTCGGGCGCGGGGACACGATCGCCCTGCTGCTCACCAACCGTCCCGAGTTCCACTGGGTGGACGCGGCCGCCATGCACCTGGGTGCTACGCCGTTCTCGGTCTACAACACCTACTCGGCGGAGCAGATCGAGTTCCTGGTGAGCGACGCCCAGAACGCGATCATCGTCACCGAGGCGCAGTACCTCGACACGATCGCGAAGGTCAGGGAGGCCTGCTCGAGCGTGGAGCACGTGGTCGTGGTCGACGAGCCGCGCGAGGGGACGCTGTCTCTCGACGACGTCGAGGGACGGGCGGAGGAGGGCTTCGACTTCGAGGCCGCCTGGAAGGCCGTCCAGCCGGACGACGTGCTCACCCTGATCTACACGTCGGGCACCACCGGCCCCCCGAAGGGCGTCCAGATCACCCACGAGAACGAACTGTCTGCCGGCCGCTCCTTCGACCAGATCATCCAGTTCCCCGACGGCGCCCGGGCGGTGTCCTACCTGCCGATGGCGCACATCGCGGAGCGCTCGTGCACGCACTACCTGCCGATCATGTTCGGCTTCACGGTCACGTGCTGCCCGGACGCGCGCCAGGTGATCTCTTACCTGCCGGAGGTCAAGCCGAGCTGGTTCTTCGCGGTGCCCCGGATCTTCGAGAAGCTCAAGGCGGCGATGGAGGCCGGCATGGAGGCCGAGCAGGACGAGGAGCGCAAGAAGTTCGCCAAGCACGCCCTCGAGGTGGGCCTGAAGAAGGTACGGCTCGAGCAGTCCGGGGAGGAGGTCCCCGACGACCTGCGCGAGGAGTTCGAGAAGCTCGACGAGCAGGTGTTCTCGAAGATCCGCGCGGGCCTGTTCTTCCACGCGATCGGGCTTCCGCTCGCGGAGCTGTGGGGGATGTCCGAGACCTGCGGCGCCGGCACCTGCAACCGCCCCGAGCACATCAAGATCGGGACCGTGGGCCCGCCGGCTCCGGGAATCGAGGTCAAGCTCGCGGACGACGGCGAGGTCCTCGTCCGCGGCGGCGTGGTGATGAAGGGCTACCGCAACCAGCCCGAGAAGACCAAGGAGACGTTCGACGAGGACGGCTTCCTGCTGACCGGCGACATCGGCGAGTTCGACGAGGACGGCTTCCTGAAGATCGTCGACCGCAAGAAGGAGCTGATCATCAACGCGGCCGGCAAGAACATGTCGCCGGCCAACATCGAGGCCAAGCTGAAGACCGCCAGCCCGCTGATCGGGCAGGCGATCGCGATCGGGGACGCGCGGCCCTACAACGTGGCGCTGGTCACGCTCGACCCGGACTCCGTGCCCGGCTTCGCGCGCGAGCACGGCCTGGAGGGCGAGCCCATCGAGAAGCTGGCCGGGGAGGAGGCCGTGATCGCGGCCGTCCAGGAGGGTGTGAACCGGGCCAACGAGCAGCTCGCCCGCGTGGAGCAGATCAAGAAGTTCAAGATCCTGCCCACTGACTGGGAGCCCGGCGGCGACGAACTGACTCCCACGATGAAGCTCAAGCGCAAGCCGATCGTCGGGAAGTACCAGGACGAGATCGAGGCGCTGTACGCGAAGTAGACGCTGAGTGCCCACATCGGCACTCGTCCTCGCGGCTCTGGCTGCGAGCGTCCATGCCATCTGGAACCTGCTCATCGCGGATGCGGCCGATCCGCGTGAAGCGGCGGCGGCTGCGCTGCCGGCGGGGGTTGCGCTGCTGGCGCCGTTCGCCGTCGTCTTCTGGCGCGTGGATGCCGCGGCCGTGCCGTACATCGTCGCGTCCGCCGCGCTCGAGACCGCGTACTTCGTGCTCCTGACGGCCGGCTACGCGCGAGGCGAGCTGACCGCCGTTTACCCGCTCGTGCGCGGGTCGGCGCCCATGCTCGTGCTCCTGGTGAGCGTCCTGTTCCTCGGCGCGTCGCTGTCGGCGCTCGCGGCGATCGGCGTGGCGGCGGTGGGTGTCGGCGTGACCGCGATCCGCGGGATGCGGCGAGAAGCCTCGGCGAGTGGGGTGGGGCTGGCGCTCCTCTGCGGCGCGACGGTGGCCGGATACACGCTGGTCGACAAGGAGGGGCTGAAGCACGCGGGCCCGATCCCGTACCTCGCCCTGGTGCTCGTCGTGCCGGCGCTTGCAGCGCTTATGGCTGGTCGGCGCCTCCCCCGGGGGCCCGGGCTGGCCGCCGGGGCCGGGATGGTCGGCGCCTACGCGCTCGCCCTGGCGGCGCTCAGGCTCGCGCCGGCCGCGCCCGTGGCCGCCATACGCGAGACGAGCGTGCTGATCGCGGTCCTGGTCGCCGCGCTGATCGGCCGCGAGCGGGTCGGCAGGCTGCGGCTCGTTGCCGCCGCCGCCGTGACCGCCGGAGCAGCCGCGATCGCGCTCGGATAAAGCCCAGGCGGCTACCCTTGAGCTGTGGCCTCCAAGCGCCAGATTACGGTCGGCGGGGTGCCGATCGGCGGAGGCGCGCCGGTCGCCGTCCAGTCGATGACCAAGACCGAGACGGCCGATTTCGACGCCACCATGCGTCAGATCCGTGCCGTCGCCGACGCCGGCGGGGACCTGGTCCGCTGCGCTGTTCCGCGCGAGAAGGACGCCGAGGTGCTGAGGCGGATCGTGGCGGAGTCGCCGATCCCGGTGATCGCCGACATCCACTTCAACTACACGCTGGCGTTGAAGGCGATCGACGCCGGGGCCGACTGCATCCGCCTCAACCCTGGCAACATCGGTGGGCCCGACAAGGTCGCCCAGGTGGCGGACAAGGCCAAGGCCGCGGGCGTGCCGATGCGGATTGGGGTCAACTCGGGGTCCCTGCCCAAGCACCTCCACGACCTGGAGCGCGAGAACTCGGTCGAGGCCCTGGTCACGGCGGCGGTCGAGTTCGTGGAGCTGATGGAGCGCCTCGACTTCACCGACTTCAAGGTCTCGGTCAAGTCCACGAGCGTGCCCAACACCATCGCCTCGAACCGCCTGCTGGCCGAGCGGATCGACTACCCGATCCACCTGGGGATCACCGAGGCGGGCACCAAATGGTCGGGTTCGCTCAAGTCAGCGGTGGGCCTCGGCACGCTGCTCGCCGATGGGGTGGGGGACACCATCCGCATCTCGCTCTCCACCTTCCATGCGGAGGAAGAAGTGAAGGTGGCCTGGGAGATCCTGAAGGCGCTCAAGCTGCGCCAGCGGGGCCCCGAGCTGATCGCGTGCCCCACCTGCGGGCGGCTCCAGTTCGACATGGACACCGTGGTGGCGGAGATCGAGCAGCGGCTCGAGTCCTACGAGGAGCCAATCGAGGTCGCAGTGCTGGGCTGTGCCGTGAACGGGATCGGCGAGGCGTCGCACGCGGACTTCGGGATCACGGGCGCGAAGAACGAGGGCCTGATCTTCGCCCAGGGCAAGCCGCTGCGGAAGGTCCCTCAGGAGCGCCTGGTGGACGAGCTGTTCGTGGAGATCGACAAGTCCCTGGCCCGCGGGCGCACCGAGTTCGAGGACGCGAAGGCCGCCGAGGGCGCGCTGTGGCTCGAGCGGATCGAGGAGGAGAACGCCGATGAGTTGACGCCCGAGCGGATCGCCAAGCTGGAGGCGGCCGCGAACGGCTCCACGGCCCTTCCTCAGCTCGACAGGGTCCGGCTCGCGGAGGCGGACTCGCCCACGGCCGGCCGCCGGTTCAAGCGGGTCTGAAGCATTCGCCCAGGAGCCATAGGCTCCACCGGTGGCGCGCGCACCGGACTCCACCCGCAGGCTGCTCGGGATCGACCGGTCCGGCCCCCGCCCGCCGGAGACGCTGCCGGGACAGCCGCTCAACCCCTGGACGATCCCGAACCTGATCGGGTTCGTCCGCCTGGCGCTGATCCCGGTCTTCCTGATCCTCGGCCTCCGCTCGGGCGACGGAAGGACGGCCGGAGCCTCAGCGCTATACGCGGTGATCGGGGGCTCCGACTACCTGGACGGGATCGCCGCGCGGCTGACCGGCCAGTACAGCCGGCTCGGGACGCTGCTCGACCCGGTCACCGACCGCCTCCTGGTGATCAGCGGCGTGGTGGTGTGCTGGAAGTTCGAGCTGCTGCCGCGCTGGGCGCTGGGAATCCTGGCGGCGCGCGAGCTGGCGACCCTGATCGTCTCCCAGGTCGGCCTGCGCCGCGGAGTGGACGTCGAGATCAACTGGATCGGCCGGCTCGGAGTGTGGCCGACGATGTTCTCGCTCTTCCTGGCGATGGTCTCGGTCACGTGGGTGGCGGAGGCATTGCTCTACTTCGGCCTGGCGATGACGCTCGTGGCCACCGCCGCCTACGTGCGCGACGGCATCGCAGCGCTGCGCCGACCCTCAAGCTCGGCTTGAGGCTATACTCGCGCTTCCCCGGCCCCTACCAAGGATGACCATGGACACGTTTCCCGACCTCGGGGCGCTCTCCGACCAGGAGCTCAAGAGCCTGATCGACGAGCTCACGCAGCAGGAGCAGGAGGTCTCGTACGAGCGCAGGATCCTCCACGGCAAGATCGACATTCTCAGAGCGGAGCTCGTGAACCGCCTCAGGCGCAAGCGCGAGCAGGGCGAGGCTGTGATCAGCGGGGCGGACGTCCAGCAGCTCACCGACATCCTCGCTGGCAAGGCCACGCCAGAGGGCGCGGAAGAGGAGTAGGAGCTAGGTGCACGCGCCCTACCGGGACAGGCCCTGATGCACTGCCCGGAATGCGGGTTCGTCAACAGCGAGGGGGCGAACTACTGCCAGAAGTGCGGCGCGTTCCTGGGCGACGTCCAGCAGGACACCGATGACACGACCGCGGCCTGGCAGCTCGACGACACCGGCGACATCAAGCCGCTCGACCCGGATGCGGTCACCGAGGAGGGCACGCTGGTCATCCGCGCGGGCGGCGGTCGCTCCGGCGAGACATTCCAGATCGCGGGCGACCAGATGCGGATCGGCCGCAGTCCGGACGCCGAGGTCTTCCTGGACGACGTCACCGTGTCCCGCAACCATGCGCTGCTGGTCCGGCGGCGCGACGGGCTCTACATCGACGACCTCGGCTCGCTCAACGGAAGCTACGTGAACCGCCGCCGGATCGAGTCGCACAAGCTCGTCGACGGGGACGAGCTCCAGATCGGCAAGTACAAGCTGACCTACCTCGGATGAGCGCGACCGAGGCCGACACCACGGGCATCGACGTCCCGGCGGAGCCGCCGCCGCAGCCCGTCCGGGAGCGCCAGAAGGCGCTCACGATCGGGGCTGTCTGCAAACAGCTGGAGCGCGAGTTCCCCGACATCTCGATCTCGAAGATCCGCTACCTGGAGGACCAGAAGCTGCTGGCGCCGCGGCGCACGCAGGGCGGCTACCGCCTGTACACGCCGGCCGACCTGGCGCGCCTGCGCACGATCCTCCGCCTGCAGCGCGACGAGTTCCTGCCGCTGCGGGTGATCCGTCAGGAGCTGGCGGCCGGGCGGGCGGACGCCGAGGTCTCGTCGGCCGGCAAGGGACCGGATCCACGCGCCCTCCGGCGGGCCAGCGTGGCGGTCACCGGGCACGGCGCGCTGTACCGCCTGAGCGACGTGATCGACGAGACGGGGGCCGACCCGAAGCTCGTGAAGGAGCTGGAGGACTACGGCGTGATCAAGGGCCGCGTGCGGGAGGGCGATGTCTACTACGACGACACCGAGCGCGAGATCGTGCGCGCGGTCACCGAGCTCGCCCGTTTCGGGGTGGGTGGGCGGAACCTGCGGGTCTTCCGCACCTCCGCCGACCGCGAGGCCGCGCTGCTCGAGCAGATCCTGGCGCCGGCGCTCCGGTCGCGGAACCCGGAGCGGCGCAAGGAGGCGGTCGAGGCGCTCGAGAACCTGGCGGCGATCGCGTCGCACCTGAAGTACCTGCTGCTGGTCCGGGACCTGCGCAACATCGCCGGCTGAGACCCTTCGGTGCCCCATCCGCCCGGCACGCTCGATCTCCGCAGCTACATCCACGACATCCCGGACCACCCGAAGCCCGGGATCGTCTTCCGCGACCTCACGCCGCTGTTCCTCGACCCGGAGGCGCTCGAGCACGCGATCGCGCTGCTCGCGGCGTGGGCGTCCAACCGCGACGTGGACTACGTGGTGGCGGCGGAGGCGCGCGGGTTCGTGCTCGGGGGCGCGATAGCCGCCCGGATCGGCGCCGGCTTCATCCCCGCGCGCAAGCCCGGCAGGCTCCCGCGCGAGGCGATCTCGGTGGAGTACGCGCTCGAGTACGGCGTCGATGCCCTGGAGGTCCACCGCGACGCCCTCTCCGGCGGCGCGCGCGTGCTCGTCCACGACGACCTGATCGCGACCGGCGGAACGGCCGAGGCGCTGTGCCGGCTGGTGGAGACCGCGGGCGCCGAGGTCGCCGGCTGCGCGTTCGTGATCGAGCTCGCGTTCCTGGGCGGGCGCGAGAAGCTCGGCGGGCGCGCGGTGCACAGCCTCGTGACCTACGACTCCGACTGATGCCGACGGTCGCGCGTGCGCGCACGGTGGCGGCGGTGCCCCAGGCGGTCTGGGAGGTGCTCGCGGACCCGCACCACCTTCCGCGCTGGTGGCCGCGTGTGGAGCGGGTCGAGGACGCCACCCCGGAGGCCTGGACGACGGTGATGCGATCGTCCCGCGGGCGGGCCGTGCGCGCCGACTACACGCGGACCGACGCGCACCGGCCGCGCAGGCTGCGCTGGCGGCAGGAGCTCGAGGAGACGCCGTTCGAGCGCGTCTTCGCCGAGGTCGTAACCGAGATCACGCTCGAGCCGGCCGGCGACGGCGCCACGCGCGTGGAGCTCAGGTCGGTGCAGCGGCTGCGCGGGCGCTCGCGGTTCGGCGGCTTCATGGCCCGCCGCGCCGCGCGGCGGCAGCTCGACGACGCGCTGGATGGCCTCCAGCACGTGTTCGGAGCCGCCGGGTGAGCGCCGACCACGCGGCCCTGAACTGGTGGGGGTGGGGTGATCCGGCCGAACCGGTCGAGCTCCCCGCGGAGGGCGAGCGGCTGCTCCGGTCGGAGCTCGGACTGCCGGACCGGCCGCCGGCCTCGCCCCCCGCGCTCGAGGAGGTCCGGATCGGCGAGCCCGCGCTCCCCGGCGATGCGCTTGACGCCCTGGGCGAGGCGGTGGGAACGGAGCACGTCCTCACCGACCGCCTCAGCCGGGTCCGCCGGACCGCGGGCAGGTCCTATCCAGACCTGTTCCGCCTCCGCTCGGGTGACGCGTCCGCTGCGCCCGACGCGGTGGTGATGCCCGGCTCCGATGCGCAGGTCGCGGCCGTGCTCGAGATCTGCGGGGCGGAGCGGGTGGCGGTGGTGCCGTTCGGCGGCGGCACGAGCGTCGTGGGCGGGATCGAGCCACTGCGCGGCGAGCTGGACGCGGTGATCGCCCTCGACCTCGCACGACTCGACTCGCTCTCGACGGACCCCGTGTCGCTCACGGCGACGATCGGTGCGGGGCTTCCCGGCCGCACGGCCGAAGCCCGGCTCCAGGCCCGAGAGCTCACTCTGGGGCACTTCCCGCAGTCGTTCGAGTTCGGAAGCATCGGCGGATACGTGGCCACGCGGTCCGCGGGGCAGGCGTCGACCGGCTACGGCCGGATCGACAAGCTGGTGCTCGGCCTGCGGCTGATCTCTCCGGCGGGAGAGCTCGTCGTGAAGCCGATACCGGCGTCGGCGGCGGGGCCCTCGCTGCGGGAGCTGGTGGTCGGATCCGAGGGCGTGCTGGGGGTGATCACCGAGGCCACCCTGGCGGTCAGGCGGCTGCCCCGGGCGCGGCGGTACGAAGGGTGGTCGTTCCGGAGCTTCGCCGCGGGCTGCGACGCTTTCAGGGCGCTCGAGCACGAGCAGGCCGCTCCGGACGTGGCGCGGCTGTCGGACGAGGAGGAGACGCGTATGGCGATGGCGATGTCGTCGAGCGACTCGCTGGCGACGCGCGCGGGCCGCGCGTACCTGCGGGCCCGCGGTCACCGCAACGGGTGCATCGTGATCGTGGGCTGGGAGGGGGAGCAGCCGGCAGTCGCGGCACGCGCAGCCGACGGGGCCCGGATCCTGCGCGCGCACGGGGGCCTCGCGCTCGGCTCACGGCCGGGACGCGCCTGGCTCCATTCCCGCTACCTGGGGCCCTACCTGCGCGACGTGCTGCTCGGGATGGGCATCCTGGTGGAGACGCTCGAGACCGCGACCACGTGGAGCCGGCTGCCGAACCTCCACCAGGGCGTCACCCGGGCGCTGATCGACGCGCTGGCCCAGAGCGGCTCGCGGCCGCTGGTGGGCTGCCACGTCTCCCACCTCTACCCGGCCGGGGCGTCGCTCTACTTCACGTTCATGACCCGCGCCGAGCCCGGCGCGGAGCTCGACCAGTGGCGCGCCGCCAAGGAGGCCGCCTCACGGGCGATCGTGGAGAACGGCGGGACGATCACCCACCACCACGCGGTTGGCCGCGACCACCTCGCCTGGATGCGCGACGAGGTCGGGGACCTCGGGATCGAGCTCCTCCGCGCGGCGAAGGAGCGGCTCGACCCGGGCGGGATCATGAACCCGGGAAAGCTGATCCCCTAGCCGCCGGCGCGTTCAGCGCCGCCGCGGTTGGCGGTCGCGGCGCTTGCCGGTTGGGCACTAAAGGAGTAGGTCCGGGCCGCTGGGTGTCCCTTCGAGGGCGAGGGTCAATTTTTCGCACCTATAGCTGACAATTCTGGACTCTCGCCTGAAATTGCCCCGTGCGCAGGACGCGAGAGTCCATTTGGTGTGGCTATAGCAACACCTTTTGGACTCTCGCCTCGGATTTGCGCCTTACGCCAGTACCCGCCCCCTTACTTGCCCAGCCGGCCGCGTCTCGAACCGGGCGCCGGTCGGAGCGGAGCTAGGGACCGGTCGAAGCCCCCGGCGTGGTGGGCTGGCCGCCCGGCGTGGGGCTCGTCCCGGCCCGGCCCGGGGCCCGCATGTCGGCCACCAGCCCCCGCAGGACCGAGTTGCCGCTGTGGGCCGAGACCCGCTTGAGGCAGGCCGGGTTCCGCTGGCAGGCCTGGTCCGGGATCTGCTGGAGCGAGACGTCGATCGCCTGGAACTTCGATAAGTCGGCGGGCAGCTTTCCGGCGCCCTGGTAGTTGCCGTTCTGGTCGGTCACCTGCGCGCCCACCGGCACGGCGTCCGTCTTGCTGTTGTAGAGCCAGACCTCGTAGGCCTGGCCCTGCTTGGTGGGCGACAGCTTGGCCTGGACGATGAGATCGCGCTCCGAGCCGCGCTGGGCAACGATCGCGATGCCCTGGTTGTTCTTCCTGCTGCCGTTCAAGGGCCGCAGGAGAAGCTCGCCCAGGATGCGCGGTTGCGTCCGCGCGGCCGTCGCCTTGGAGGTCTTCTTGCTGCTCCCGTTGGTGATCGCGATGACCCCGATCACGATCCCGACGATCGCGGCGATGCCGATCAGCGCGGCGCCCACCCGGCGCCGGCGTACCGCCGCCAACGCCTCCGAGGACAGGGGCTCCCGGGGGCGCTCGGCCTCCGGTTCCCGGCGCCGCAACGGCTCCCGCACCCGCGGGCGCTCCCGTTCCCTCGGCCGCTCCCGTTCCCGCTCCCGCGGGCGCTCCCGCTCGCGGCGGCGCCGCCGTGGTGGCGCCTCCTCGGCCTCCGGGATAGCCGGCGGCGCGCCGTCGTACATGTGGGCGAGCGAGTCGACCAGCGAGGAAGTCCACGCCCGCCCAGCCTCGGACCGACGGAGGTGCGCCATGGTGGCCGTCTGCTCCGCCCCCGACTGCTGGTCGAGCACGTAGTCGGCGATCTGCCCAAGCCGATCGGGGTCCACCCGGTTGGCGGTCACCGGCGCGAGCCCGACGAGGGCCTCTCGCGCCAGCTCGCGCACGCGCGGGGGTTGCAGGTCGAGCACGCCCGCGAGGTCATCGTACGAGCGGTTGCGCTGAACGATGAGCTCCAGGATGGCCCGCTGCTCGGGGGGAAGCTGGTCCAGTGTGGCCACGGAGGGGCGAAAGGTTAACCTGCGCCGTGTGCCGCCCGAGCCGCCTTACGCCGTGCCGCCGGAGCGCACGCTCGACGGCACGCTCGGGTTCGAGGTGCTCGAGGCCGGCTCAGAGCTGGCGCGCGGGCGCTTTCCCGTAGAGGACCGGGTCAAGCAGCCGTTCGGGCTCGTGCACGGCGGTGTGATGGCCGCCATCGCGGAGTCCCTGTGCTCGCTGGCCACCTTCCAGGCGGTGGCTGGGGACGGGATGAGTGCCCAGGGCCTCTCGAACCACACCAGCTTCGTACGGCCAATCGTGAGGGGAACGGCCCATGCCGAGGCCCGCTGCCGCCACCGGGGGAGGACGACGTGGGTCTGGGAGGTGGACGTGACCGACGACGAGGGCCGGCTCTGCGCGATGTCGCGGGTCACGATGGCCGTCCGACCCCAAAGCGGTTCGTGATCGGCAGGCGGCGGTCGCGCCCGAACGCCCGCGTTGAGATCTTGATCCCTGGCGGCGCCTGGCGGCGCTTGTACTCGGCGAGGTCCACCAGCCGGATCACTCGCTCCACATCCTCGCGGGGCAGCCCCGTGCGGGTCAGCTGGTCCACGTCGAGGTCGCCCTCCACGTAGCCCTCCAGGATCGCGTCGAGCACCTCGTACGGGGGCAGCGACTCCTCGTCCCGCTGCTCGTACCTGAGCTCGGCCGACGGCGGCCGGTCCAGGACGCTCTGCGGCACGAGATCGCGCCCGACGCGCTCGTTCCGCCACCGCACCAGGCGGTAGACCCAGCCCTTGTACACGTCCTTGAGCACGGCGAACCCGCCCGCCATGTCGCCGTAGAGCGTCGCGTAGCCCACCGACATCTCCGACTTGTTGCCGGTGGTGAGCACGAGCCATCCGAACTTGTTCGACAGGGCCATCACGAGGTTCCCGCGCGCGCGGGCCTGGAGGTTCTCCTCGGTGATGTCGGGGTCGCAGCCGGCGAAGACCTCCGCCAGCGCCTCGTCGTAGGCCCCCATCAGCGGGTCGATCGGCATCTCGACGAGCTCGGCACCCAGGTTCTCGGCGATCGCCTTCGCGTCCGCCCTCGTGCCCTCCGACGAGTAGGGGGACGGCATCGTCACGCACACGACGCGATCCGAGCCGAGCGCATCCACTGCCAGCAGCGCCGCCAGCGCCGAGTCGATCCCTCCCGACAGCGCGAGGACCACCCGCTCGAAGCCGTTCTTCTCCACGTAGTCGCGCAGCCCGGTGACGAGAGCGGTGTAGACCTCCTCCTCGGGCCCCAGCGGCTCCGCCACGGGCCCGCCGACCTCGTCGGCGGACACGGGCGGCACCGAGGCCGAGGCGAGCGTCCGCACCGAGCCGCCGCGCCGTTCGCGCTCGTGCTCCACGGCGGCGCGGTGCCGGGTGTCGCGCAGCCGCGCGGCCGCGACCGCGCCGAGGTCGATCTCGCAGACCACGAGCGCCTCCTGGAACTGCGGGGCACGCGCGACGACGGTTCCGTCCTGGTCGATGGCCACGCTGCCGCCGTCGAAGACCAGCTCGTCCTGGCCGCCGACGAGGTTGCAGAAGACGACCGCGGCGAGGTTGTCCCGAGCGCGCTGGACCAGCATCTCCTCGCGCTCCGAAGGCTTTCCGGCGTGGTAGGGGGAGGCGGACAGGTTGACGATCACCTGCGCGCCGGCGATCGCCTCGGCGCTGGCCGGCGGGCCGGGCTCCCAGATGTCCTCGCAGATGGTCAGCCCGATGGGAATGTCGTTCAGCTCGATGAGCGCGGGCTCGGTGCCCGCCTGGAAGTAGCGGTGCTCGTCGAATACGCCGTAGTTCGGCAGGAACATCTTCCGGTACACGGCGGCCACCCGGCGATCGGCCAGGACCGCGGCCGCGTTGTAGACGTCGTCGGCGCTCTCCGGGAAGCCGACCAGCGCCACGATCCCGTCGGCGGCCTCGGCGAGGCCGTCGAGCGCGCGGCGCGCGGCGCTCACGAAGTGCGTCTTCAGCAACAGGTCCTCGGGCGGGTACCCGGTGAGCGCGAGCTCGGGGAGCACCACGAGCTGGGCGCCCTGGCCGCGCGCAGAGTCGATCGCCGCCGCGATCTTCTCGGCGTTGCCGTCGATGTCTCCGACGGTGGTGTCGAGCTGCGCCATGGCCAGGCGCAGCGGCTCGGTGCGCATCGTCATCGGTTCCAGTATGCGATGTTGCCCGCATGGGGAGCCCGGTGTGGCTCGCGAAGGGCGAGATGGTCGGTCTAACGGCCCCCGATCGCGAGGACTTCGTCGATCGGTGGGACCGCTACAACGACCCCCGGATCGGCATGCTGGCGGCCTTCCAGACGGCCGGCGCAGCGGCCATCTACAAGCCCCCGCTGACCCGCGAGCACAGGGAGAGCGTGTGGCAGGCGGTGCTGGAGGAGCGCTTGATCGCGTTCGACGTCCGCGCGGTCGACGACGGCCGCTTCGTGGGGGAGGCCGGCCTGGCGCGCGCGGTGTGGCCGCGCGGGTCGGCCGACATCGCGGTCGCGCTGTTCGACCCCGAGGACCGCGGCCGCGGCAGGCGCCCGCCTCGTGGGTGTCGAGCGCGAGGCCGAGTGGGCCTACGGCGCCCGCCGCGACCGGATGATCGTGGAGGTCCTGCGCGAGAAGTTCCCGCCGCACCCGGCGACGGCGCACCTGCGCCCGGGGCGTTAGTGTCCTGCTCGCCTCAGGCGTCGTAGTAGAGCGCGAACTCCCACGGGTGCGGGCGCAGCCGCACCTGGTCGGCCTCCTCGGTCCGCTTGTAGTCGATCCAGGTCCGGATCAGGTCCTCGGTGAAGACCCCGCCCTTGAGCAGGAACTCGTGGTCCCGCTCGAGCGCGTCGAGCGCGGCCTCGAGGGAGCCGGGCACGTGCTCGACCTTGGCGAGCTCCTCCTCGGGCAGCTCGAACACGTCGTGGTCAACCGG
>VAWV01000039.1 GCA_005883295.1 Actinomycetota bacterium | reverse complement strand
CCCACTTTCGCCTGGCGCAGGACCAGGCGGTTGCTCTGGTCGAATGCGAGCAGCCACGCGTTTGCCTGCTGCGAGGCGACCGTCTCATAGGACTGCGCGCCGAACCTCGCCCGCTTCACCCAGGCCTCCACCGTGAAGGTGTCGCCCACGTCGATCGACGAGGAGTGGGGGACGCTCACCAGGCCGGTGGAGCCGTTCAGCGCCACCGCGGTGTTCGGATCGCCGGCCAGAGCGCCCAGCCGGCCGAGCGTGTAGCCGCCCTGGTAGCTGCCGGCGTTCGAGCCCCAGCTGTCGCAGGCGGACGTGCCCGACGGCTCGCCCAGGCGCCAGTAGCTCACCAGGCCGGTTGTGGCGGTCACCGCATTCGAGTACGTGGAGCCGGTCGATCCGCCGCACGTGGCTGCGGAGGCAGCCTGCGGCCCGACCAGTGCAAGCACGGCCGCAGTAGCAGCTAGGAGTGCGATCTTCGGAAGGCGAGCCATCGTGGCCCTGTTTCGACTGTAACCGCGCAGCGCCTCCGGCGCCACCTATTTGGCGCCCTACCATGGCACCAGATGGCCCCCTCGTCGCCGATCCGGGCCGGCTTTGCGGTCCTGGCCCTGGTCACGCTCGGCGCAGGGTGCGGGCATTCGTCGAGGCACGCCTCGAGCCAGCCTGCTTTGACACAGGCCGGCACGCCGCCCTCGGCGCCGGGCAGGACCACTCCGCGGCACCCGGGGCAGCGGGGCGCGGTGCCGAAGTCGGCGGGGATCGCGATCCACGTGCCGCGCCACTGGGCCGTGTCACGCAAGGCGATCTCGCCGCGGACCTGGCCCAGGCCGCTCGCGGTAGCGGCGTCGTTCCCCATCCACCACCTCGGCGCGAACGCGGCGTGCTCGAAGGAGGTGCTCTCCTCGATCCCGCCGCACGGGAGCTTCATCCTGGTGTCGGAGTACACGAAGCCCCGCCCGCCGGGCTATCCGCCGCTCACCCCGTTCGGCACGCGCGGCGACCTCGCGCGCCTCAACATCCGGCCGAGCGAGGTGGAGTGCTGGGAGGGGCTCGGGGGCACCGCGCACTTCATGGACCACGGGCGGGCGTTCTTCGTGGAGGTGCTGCTCGGCAAGCGGGTGACGCCTGCGGAGCGGCGCCGGGCGCTCGCTTCGCTGGCGACCTTTCGCGTGACGCGCCGGTAGCAGCTACCCGACGGCCTCGAACCTCACGACGCCGTCCACCTCCACCTCCCGCACGCTGCCCTCGTTCTGGAGGATGTCGGTGTGGCCGATCACCTCGGAGAGCGTCAGGAACGCCTGTGTGACGGCGATGTCCCCCCACAGGCGCTGCGCCAGCTCGTGGGCGCTCATCGGGCCGGCCTCGGCGATCAGGCGGCGGATCTTGTCCGCCCGCCTGCGGTGTAGGCGGAGGCGCGAGTCGATCACGGCGCGGTGGTCGGTGATGGGGTCGCCGTGGCCGGGCAGGACGAGGTCGAGCTCCATCGCGCGGGTCTTCTGGAGCGATTCGAGGTAGGTGACGAGGGCCTGCGGGCGCGGGCCGCCGTCGAGTGGCCGGGTCATCAGCGGGTTCGACGAGATGTGGGCGAGCAGGTGGTCGGCCGCGATGAGGATGCGGCGCTCGGCGTCGTGGAAGACGGTGTCGGTCGGGCTGTGGCCGGGCCGGAACACGGCGCGCAGGGTCCTGTCGCGAAGGCGGAGGTCCTCGCCGTCCTGGAGGCTTTGTGTGACGTCGGCTCGCGCGCCCCAGGCGCGGAAGCCCCGTGACACCGACGCCAGCGCCGTCACAACCTCCGGTGGGATGCCGTTGCGGGTCATGAGCTCCGTGGCCCACTCGTCGTCAGCGCCGGCCGCCTCCCGGTAGCCCTCCACGAGCGGCACCAGCCGGTCCAGCGCCGCCACCTCCGCCCCGGAGCGCTTCGCCAGGATGCTCACCAGCCCGATGTGGTCGATGTGCTGATGGCTGATGAGGATCAGCCCCAGGTCCTCGATCCGGTGCCCGTGCGCGGCGATCTGGCGCTCGAGCTCGTCCAGGGAGCTGCCGGAGTTCGGCCCGCTGTCCACGAGGGTCAGCGGGTCGTCCTCGATCAGGTAGACGTTGACCCGGCCCACGGCGAACGGGGTGGGGATGGCGAGGCGGTGGATGCCTGCCTCGGCGGCTGAGGCGAATGGATCGGCGTCAGGCACGGATCAGCGCGAGCACCTCGTCCCGCTTCCGCTCCATGTCGTCCGGGGAGGCGACCGACTCCAGGTTGAGCCGCAGGAGCGGCTCGGTGTTCGAGGGCCGGACGTTGAAGTGCCAGTCCGGGTAGTCGACGGAGACTCCGTCCAGCCAGGAGACCTGACCGTCGGAGTAGCGCTCGGCCAGCTCGCGCATCTTGGCGTCCTGGTTCTCCACCGTGGAGTTGATCTCGCCCGAGATGAAGTAGCGCGAGCGGTAGCCGGCCAGGAGCTCGCTCATGCGCTGGCCCTTGGTGGACAGGAGCTCCAGGATCACGAGTGCCGGGATGGTGCCGGAGTCCGCGCAGTAGAAGTCGCGGAAGTAGTAGTGACCCGAGACCTCACCCCCGAAGGCCGCGCCCTCCTCCCGCATCCGGCTCTTGAAGAACGCGTGGCCCACCCGGTTCACGAGCGCCGTGCCGCCCGCGGCCTCGACCGTGTCCTGCACGGCCCGGCTCGCCCGCA
This sequence comes from Actinomycetota bacterium, assembly GCA_005883295.1. Taxonomy (GTDB): domain Bacteria; phylum Actinomycetota; class Thermoleophilia; order Solirubrobacterales; family Thermoleophilaceae; genus AC-37. The sequence goes on along the minus strand of VAWV01000039.1, from coordinate 773 downwards.
CGTCGTAGAGGATCTTTGCGCCCGGGTCCTTCTCGAGCATCGACTGGGCAAGCAGGGCGGTAAGGAAGTCGCCGTCCACGAACTGGCCGTTGTCGTCGATGAAGAAGCAGCGGTCGCCGTCGCCGTCCCACGCGATCCCGAGCTCGGCGCCCTCGGAGAGGACCTTCTTGATCACGAAGGTCCGGTTCTCGGGGAGGAGCGGATTGGGCTCGTGGCCGGGGAAGTCGCCGTTGGGCTCCCAGTAGGTCTGGACCTGCTCGATCGGGAGCTCGTCGAGGAGCGGCCCGACCATCTGCCCCGCCATGCCGTTGCCGCCGTCGAGCACCACCTTCATCGGCCGGATCGCGGAGCGGTCGATGTAGCCCTCGCAGGCGGAGCGGAACTCGTCGTGGATGTCGTGGTCGCGCAGCTCCCCGGGCGGCTCCACGGGTGGGCCAGGCTCGCCGCCCGCGACGATCGCCCTCACGTCGCCGATGCCCTGGTCCCCCGAGAGGGGGAGCGCCCCGTGTCGCACCAGCTTCGCGCCGGTGTAGGTCTTCGGGTTGTGCGACGCGGTGCACATAAGACCGCCGTCGAGACCTCGAGAGCCGACGGTGAAGTAGACCATCTCGGTCCCGACCATCCCCACGTCCAGGACGTCAGCGCCCTCGTCGCGGATCCCCGTCGCGTAGCGCTCGGCAAGCGCGGGGGAGGTCAGGCGCATGTCGTGGCCGAGCGCCACGTGCAGGCCGGTCGGCGGCTTTCCCTCCAGGTCGCCGAGCACCCGGGCGAAC
>VAWV01000038.1 GCA_005883295.1 Actinomycetota bacterium | reverse complement strand
GGCCTTCTTGAGGAGCTCGATCAGCTCGTCGCGTTCCGCGCGCCTGTCTTCGCTGAGGATTCCTCGTGAGGGTGTCGTCGCAGGTTCCATGGTTGGTTCTTACCCGACGGGCGCTCGCTCACGCGCGGCCGTACACGGGGATTCCGGCCCCGCTCGTGGGGGCCGACTCGTCCGATACGAGGAAGCGGACCACGCGGCCGATCTCGTCCGGGGGAACCCATTTCGAGAAGTCGACATTGGGGGTGGCCGCGCGGTTGGCCGGCGTGTCGATCACGCTCGGGAGGATCGCGTTGCAGCGGATCCCCTGGGCCCGGTAGTCGGCGTCGAGCGCATTGACGAAGGCCAGGACCGCCCCCTTCGCCGTGACGTACGCCACTGCGCCGGGGAAGGGCTGGAGGGCCGGCCGCGCGGAGACGCCCACGTACGCGCCGCCGCCCGCCTCGAGCATGCGGGGGATCGCCGCGCGCGCGAGCAGGAACCCCGGCCGGAGGTTGAGCCGAAGCATCCGCTCGCACTCCTCGATGTCGGTCTCGTGCGCGAGCGGGCCCGCCGCGAACCCGCCGACGAGGTTCACGACCGCGCCCAGGTCCGGCGTCGCCTCCACGGCGGCCTCGGCGCCGGCCGGCTCCATCAGGTCGGCCTCGACGAGCGAGAGCCCGTCCGCGCCCGCGAACTCGCTCTCCACCCGGTCCCGCTCCTTCTCGACGAGCCAGCTGGTGGTCACCGGATAGCCGGCCTCGAGCAGGGCGCGCAGCACCCCGGCACCGAGCGCTCCGGTCCCGCCCGCAACCAGTACGCCTCTCATTCCGGCGGACCCTACAGCGCCGGCTTCGTCCGGGCCTCGATCTACGGTGGCTCTCCTTCATGGACCACGCGAGCGCAGCGCAGACGACCCTCGACAGCACGGCCACGCCGAGCGCCAAGGTGTTCGTCCGCGAGCTCGCCGACGGGGCCAGGGTGGAGTCGCCGTTCCTGGTTCGCGACGTCGCGCGGCGCCGGAAGAAGAACGGCGACACCTTCCTCAAGCTGCAGCTCGGCGACGTGACGGGCGCCGTCGAGGCCGTGGTGTGGGAGGAGGTCGACGCGGCGGCCGAGGCCGCGGCGCCGGGATCGGTCGTGTTCGCCGACGGCACCTTCAGCGTCGATCCGCGCTACGGCGCGTGTGTCACGATCCGGTCGCTGCGGCCGGCCCTGGACGGCGAGTACGACCCGGCAGACCTCCACGACGGCCCGTCCTCGGCCTATGGCCAGATGGTCGCCGACCTGCGTGAGCTCGTCGTCACGGTGCAGGACCGGGACCTGCGCGGGCTGCTGGAGCGGCTGCTGTCAGACGGCTCGCCGGTGTGGGAGCGGTGGAAGGACGCCCCGGCGGCCAAGCACTACCACCAGGCCTACCGCCACGGGCTGTTCGAGCACTGCCTGACGGTGGCCAGGGCGGTCAGTGCGATCTCGGCCACTTTCCCCGGGATCGACCGCGACCTGGCGGTCACGGGAGCGCTCCTCCACGACATCGGGAAGATCGAGGCCTACGCCATGGAGGGCGGCGCCATCGAGCTCACCGACGCCGGGAAGCTTCAAGCCGAGATCCCGCTCGGCTACTACACGGTCCGCCGGGCGATCGAGGACATGCCCGGCTTCCCGCCCGCCCGTGCTGAGGGCCTGCTGCATATCATCCTCTCCCATCACGGACAGCTCGAGCACGGCAGCCCCGTGGTTCCGTGCACGCGCGAGGCCACGCTCGTGCACATGATCGACAACCTCGGCGGGCGGCTCGGGAGCTTCGACCGGCTCGAGAAGGGGCTCGCCGGCGGCGAGCGCTGGTCGCAGTTCGACCGCGCGCTGGCCGGGCCGGCGTACTTCGCCACGCGCGGGCTGGGCGAAGCGGCCTAAGCGACTCAGGTCACTAACGCTCGCACAGAGCGAAGGTCGCAAACAGCGGGAATCGGTCCGGCGCCCGTGGAGGGCACGGCCCAGCGGGCGGCGGTTCGCTCGTATTCTGGATTCCCCGTGGCCAAGGACACCGAGAAGCTCATCCGCCAGCTCTCGCTGATCTCGTTCCTCATGGCCGAACGGCGGCCGGTCACGGCCCTCGAGATCAAGCAGGAGGTGGAGGGCTACTCGGGCATGAACGACGACGCGTTCGCTCGCCGCTTCTACGCCGATCGTGCCGAGCTCGAGTCGCTGGGCATCGAGCTGAAGGTGGACAAGCCGGCCGAGGGGTACTACGAGGCGGAGAACTACTCGCTGCCGCCACAGAACTTCTACCTCCCGGCGATCGAGTTCTCAGACTCCGAGCTCGGTGCGCTGCGCACGGCGCTATCGCTCCTGGACGGCGAGTTCGCCTATGCGGAGCCGCTGCGGCTGGCTCTCCAGCAGCTGTCCTGGGGGAAGCCGTCGCCGCTCGCCGCGCCCGAGCACCGCTCGGTGGCGCTCGGCGTTACCGCGGCCGCGGGCGGGCGCGAGCTGTCCCAGCGGCTGTCGAAGATCGAGACGGCGATCTTCCGGCGCAAGACGATCGTGTTCAGCTACTACACGATGGGGCGGGACGCCCAGGAGCAGCGGAAGGTCGATCCCTACCACCTGCTCTTCCGCGGGGGGCAGTTCTACCTCGTCGGCCACTCGCACGAGCGCGACGACGTGCGGGTCTTCCGCCTGTCTCGAATTCGGGGCAAGGTGGGCTACGCATCGAAGGCCGAGCACGACTTCCCGCCGCCCGAGGACTTCGACCCGCGCGTCTACGCCACCCGCACCGACTGGCAGCTGGGCGATCGCGCCGGCACCGCGCGGATCTGGGTCTCGAACCGGATCGACTGGCTCGTGGAGCGGCACTTCGGCCACGCCGGCACCAGCGTGCCGGCCGCGGAGGTCGACGACGCCCCGGACGAGGGGGTGGTGTTCGAGACCGAATACGCCGAATCCCGCCAGATCGTGTCCTGGGTGCTCGGGCTCGGCGAGCGGGCACGGATCCTGGATCCGCCCGAGCTCGCAGAGGAGGCCGCGGAGCGCGTGCGGCTGATCGTGGAGCGCCACGCCGAGCCGCTCGAGCCGGCGCCGCCGAAGCGGCGCACGCGGAAGGCGGATGGGCGAGCCGACGCCGACTCGAACGGCCGGGAGCTGGCTCCGATCCGCCCCGAGCGGTTCGCGCGGCTGGTCACCCTCGCCGGGATCCTCATCGACGCTGCGCGGCAGGGCGTGCGGCTGGACGTGGGCGCGGTGCGCGACAGCCTCCAGGTGACCGACGTCGAGCTGCGCGAGGACATCGACGTGCTCAACGTCGTGAACTTCGGCGGCGGCAGCTACGTGCTTTACGCGGAGGTGCACGGCGACGAGATCGAGGTGGATCCCGAGCCCTACGGCGACAACTTCGCCAAGCCGGCCCGCCTGCTCCCGCTGGAGGCAAAGGCGCTGATCGCGGCCATCGACCTGCTCGGCGACCACATTCCGGAGGGCTCGCTCGCCTCCGCGCGCGAGAAGATCGTCGCGGCGCTGGGCCGGGACCCTGCGACCGAGGGCCTCCAGATCACCACCGCCACCGGCGACGACTCCGAGGTCGCCCAGGTGGTGAGCCGCGCGATCGCCGAGCAGCGGCTGCTCGAGCTCGAGTACTACAAGGAGAACGAGGACCTGTTCACCACCCGCAGGGTGGAGCCCTACCAGCTGCTCAACGGCCAGGAGGGCT
>VAWV01000037.1 GCA_005883295.1 Actinomycetota bacterium | reverse complement strand
CGTTGCCGCGGCCGTCCAGCTCCACCCCGAGCTGCTCCACCAGCCCCTCGTGCTGCGCGTGGAGGAAGCCCATCGCGAGCAGCACCAGCTCGGCGGGGATGGTGCGCTCCGTCCCCTCCACCTTCTCGAATGACGGCGGCGGCCCCACCTCGTGGTAGTGGAGCTCCTTCGCGCGGCCGTCCTCCCCGCTCAGATGCGTGGTCATCACGCTGTACACGCGCTCGCCGCCCTCCTCGTGCGCGCCCGACGTGCGCTGCATGAGCGGCCACTGCGGCCACGGCGTCTTGTCGTCCGGTCGCGCGGGCGCGGGCTCCGGCAGCAGCTCGAACTGGGTGACGCTGGCGGGATGCTCGCGATGGGAGTTGCCGAGACAGTCGGCGCCCGTGTCGCCGCCACCGATTATCACGACGTGCTTGCCGGCCGCCGAGATCGGCTTCTCCGGCGGCGGGTCGCCGGCCACGAAGCGGTTCCGCTGTTCGAGGTAGTCCATGGCGAAGTGCACCCCGTCGAGCTCGCGGCCGGGCACCGGAAGGTCGCGCGGGATCGTGGAGCCGGTGGCGATCACGATCGCGTCGAACTCTTCCCGGAGCTGGTCGCCGGTCACGTCGACGCCGACGTCCACGCCCGTCCTCATCTCGATCCCCTCGGCCTCGAGGATGTCCACCCGCCGCTGCACCACGGCCTTGTCGAGCTTGAAGTCCGGCACCCCGTAGCGCAGCAGCCCGCCGATGCGGTCGTTGCGCTCGAACAGGGTCACTCGGTGACCGGCCTTGTTGAGCTGCGCCGCCGCGGCGAGCCCGGCCGGGCCCGATCCCACGACCGCGGCCGTCCGCCCCGTCCGGAAGGCGGGCGGCTCCGGCCTGACCCAGCCCTCCTCGAACGCGCGGTCGATGATCGCCTGCTCGATCTGCTTGATCGTGACGGCGTCGTCGTTGATGTCGAGCACGCACGATGCCTCGCACGGCGCAGGACAGATCCGCCCCGTGAACTCGGGGAAGTTGTTGGTGGCGTGGAGCGCGTCGATCGCGTCGCGCCAGCGGTCGCGGTAGACGAGGTCGTTCCAGTCGGGGATGAGGTTGCCGAGCGGGCAGCCCGAGTGGCAGAACGGGATCCCGCAGTCCATGCAGCGCGCACCCTGCTTCTGGAGCTCCGCCTGCGGCAGCAGGACCACGAACTCCTTGAAGTCCTCGACCCGCTGGGGGATCGGGCGCTTCTTCGGGTCGTGCCGCTCGATCTTCAGGAAGCCGCCGAGCTCACCCATTCCAGGGAAGCACCTCCTCCTCGGCCTCCTCCTCGATCTGGGCCCGCTCGCCGTCGTCGGCGCCGGCGTCGCGCGCCGCCTTCCCGGCCCGCTCGGCCGCGGCCGAGGCGTCCTCGTGCTGACCGGCCTCGCCGGTCTTGCTCGCCTCCATCCCGTTGCCGGCGGGCGAGTAGGCGTCGCCCTGGCCGGCGCGCACCGGGCCGGCTCCGTCGCCATCGCCGTGCTCGGCGATCACCGCGGGCTCGCCGGCATCGATCGAGGCCTGCTCCTCGCGCTCGCGCAGGACGCGCTTGTAGTCCATGGGCATGACCTTTACCCACGCGCGGGCCAGCGAGTCCCACTCGGCGAGCACCCGCTCGGCAACGGTGGATGCCGTGCGCTCGAGGTGCTCCTCCACCAGAGCCCTGACCTCGGCGAGGTCTTCCTCCGACGGCTCCTCGAGGTCGACCATCTCGGTGTTGCAGCGCGCGGGGAACGCGCCCTCCGGGTCGAGCACGTAGGCGATCCCGCCGCTCATGCCGGCGGCGAAGTTGCGCCCCGTTGGGCCGAGCACCACCACCCGGCCGCCGGTCATGTACTCGCAGCCGTGGTCGCCGACGCCCTCGACCACCGCCCGGACCCCCGAGTTGCGGACGCCGAAGCGCTCGCCCGCCAGGCCGCGGAAGAAGGCGCGGCCGGCCGTGGCCCCGTACAGGACGGTGTTGCCGATCAGCACGTTCTCCTCGGCGGCGAAGCGGCTGCCCTCGGGCGGGCGCACGGCCAGGACCCCACCGGAGAGCCCCTTGCCGGTGTAATCGTTGGCGTCGCCGAACAGCGTGAGCGTGATGCCCGGCGCCAGCCAGCCGCCGAAGCTCTGCCCGCCCGCGCCCTCGAGCGTGACGTCGATCGTGGCCTCGGGCAGGCCCTCTTCGCCGTAGCGCCGCGCCACCTCGCTCGAGATCAGCCCGCCCACGCAGCGGTCCTTGTTCTCAACCCGCACGGCGAAGCTCACCGGCTCGCCGCGCTCGAGCGCGGGCTCGGCGAGCTTGATCAACTGGTGGTCGCGGTGGTCGTCGAGCACCGGGTCCTGCGGCCGCACGCGGCGGCGGTGGATCTCCGGCGGCGCGTCGGGCGGAGCGAGCAGTCCCGACAGGTCCACGCCGCGCGCCTTCCAGTGGTCGATCGCCTCGTCGGTGCGGAGGAGGTCGGTGCGACCGATCAGGTCCTCGAACTTCCGCACGCCGAGCTGCGCCATGTAGCGGCGCACCTCCTCGGCCACGAAGAAGAAGTAGTTGACGACTTGCTCCGGCTGGCCGCGGAAGCGCTTGCGCAGCTCCGGGTCCTGAGTCGCGATGCCCACCGGGCACGTGTTGAGGTGACACGCGCGCATGTAGATGCAGCCCATCGAGATGAGCGGCGCCGTGGAGAAGCCGAACTCCTCCGCGCCCAGCAGCGCGCCGATCAGCACGTCGCGCCCGGTCTTCATCTGACCGTCGGCCTGTACGACGATGCGGTCGCGAA
>VAWV01000036.1 GCA_005883295.1 Actinomycetota bacterium | reverse complement strand
GATCTTGTCGAGCGTGACTTTGTCCTGGGCCTCCGTCGCCATGCACGGAGCCTAGTGTCCCGGGTCGTCGGTTCGGAAGGCGAGGCCGAACCTCCGCCCCGGGACACAGACACGGCCCCGGCGGGTCGCCCTTCAGCGCCTGCGGAAGCCGGAAATTAGGGTCGAATTGGCGCGCGGCCGCTCCCGCAAAATTCCCGCATAGAGCAGGTTTCCGGGCAGGCGAAACCGCCGCTGGCTGCTGTAAGGTGGCTGTAGGTCATCCAATGGTCAACCTCGCGTTAAGACCCATTGGCCACGTCGCCGCCTGGATCGTGTGGCACTCGATGAAGGTGTCACTGCTCGACGATCTGGATGCGCCGCGCCGCCCGGCCGGCCGCCGCGGACGCTGAGTAGCCGCAGACTCCGCCGGAGGGGCCTGCCCCCCTCCATATACTCGCCGCGGCATGCCGGTGTACGAGTACCGCTGCGAAAACGACCACACCTTCGAGGTGATGCAGCGGATGAGCGATGACCCGGTGAGCACCTGCACGGTCTGCGGCGCGCCCGTCCAGAGGGTCTTCCACCCGGTGGCCGTGCACTTCAAGGGCTCGGGCTTCTACGCCACGGACTACGGCCGGGCGAAGCGCTCCGGGTCCACCTCATCCGACGAGGCCGGTGGGGGCGGCGACTCGGGCGCGAAGAAGGACGGGTCCGCCAAGGAGGGAGCGGGCGCGAAGTCGGACGCGGGGTCGTCGGGCTCCGGTGGCGGCTCGGGTTCCTCGGGTTCCTCGGGTTCGTCCGGCTCCGACAGTTAGGAGCGGCCCTACTTTCCGAGCAGCTGACGCACCGCGCGGGCGCGTTCGCTCGTGGGGACGATCAGGCTGCCGCCCGGGCCCAACCCGGTCGGCTTCAGCACCTCGGTCGCCCCGCTTCCTCCCGTGAGGAGGTCGGTGAAGAGGGCCGTCAGGCCGGGCCCGTGCATGTCCGTGCGCAGCGCCCGGGGCGCCTCCCAGGAGATCAGCGGCAAGCGGATGAACGTGCTCGGCCAGCTGGTCGGCGATGCGATCCGGTCCCGCATCGCGGCGAGGACCTGCTGCTGGCGGGCCGCCCGTGCCCTGTCGTCCTCGTTCGGGGCGCAGCGGTTCTTGCGGACGCGCGCGAAGCGAAGCGCCTCGCGTCCGGTGAGGTGGTGGTCGCCCGCCCTGAGCGCGATGCGCTTGCCGCCGAAGCGGTTGGAGCTGACGCAGCGCTTCAGGGTGATGTCGATCCCGCCGAGCGCGTCGATCAGCTTCGGGAAGTTCGTGAAGCTCACCAGAACCAGGTGGTTGATCTGGATGCCGTTACCGAGGAACTGCTCGACCGTCTTGATGGCGAGCGCGGGGCCGCCGAGCGCGTAGGCGGCGTTGATCCGCCGAATCCCGAAGCCCGGGACGTTGGCCTGGGTGTCGCGCAGGATCGAGAGCTTGCGCACGGTCCCGAACCCGACGTGGAGGAGCAGGATGCTGTCCGAGCGCGACGGGCCCGTGGTGGCGGCGCCGGGCTCATGCGTGCCCGGTGGGCGCTGGTCGGACCCGAGCACGAGGATGGTGCTCCCGGTGACGAGATTGCCGCCTCCCGACAGGGCGTTGTCGGCGCTGCTCGGGATGCCCGGCGCCGTCTGCGCGCTCACCATGAAGATGACGATCGAGAGCAGGATCCAGCTGCCGATCGCGATCGCGCCCCACTTGAGGATGCGCCGCCGGAGCGAGCGCCGCGCGCCGGGAGCCCCGGGGGGCACGGCGCCGCGACGGCGCCTGCGGAGCAGGTCCATGGGGGTCTGCCCGGGGCGCCGGAGCCGATCCGCGAGGCGCGGGCGGGAGCGGTAGACCCTGTACTCGGGACGGTCGGGGCGCGGATCGGCGCCCGGGGTCTCGGGGGGCACGCGTACGTGTATACCGTCATCGCATGTCGCCGCGCCGCGTGATCGGCATCGACACCGGGGGCACCAAGCTGCTCGGAGGTGTCGTCGACGAGGCCCTGGCCGTGCGCGACCGGGTCCACCGCCTGTGGCGCGGAGGCGGTCGCCGCGAGGTCCTCGACCTGATGGTGGACGCGGTGGAGGAGGCCCGCGCGGCCGCGCCCGACGTGGCGGCTGTCGGCTTCGGCATCCCGGCGCTGGTCGACACCGCGACCGGTGCGGCGGGCTTCAGCGTGCACCTTCCGCTCGAGGGCGTTCGCTTCCGGGAGCTGATGGAGGAGCGGCTGGCGCTGCCCGTCTACGTGGACAACGACTCGAACGCGGCGATGCTGGCGGAGCATCGAGCCGGCGCCGCGCGGGGCGCGCTCCATGCGGCCATGCTCACGCTCGGGACGGGGATCGGCGGCGGCCTGGTGCTGGGGGGCAGGTTGTACCGAGGCGCCCACGGCGGCGCGGCCGAGCTGGGCCACGTGGTGGTGGATATCGACGGTCCGCCCTGCCAGGGCGGCTGCCCGGGGCGTGGGTGCCTCGAGGTGATGGCCTCCGGGACGGCGATCGGCAGGGAGGGCGCGGCTGCGGCCGAGCGTGAGCCCGACTCCGCGCTCGGGAAGGAGCTGCGTGCCGGCCGTGAGATCACCGGAGCGCTGGTCACGGAGCTCGCGCACGACGGCGACGACACGGCCAGGGGTGTGCTCGAGCTCATCGGCGAGCGGTTGGGGGTGGGGATCACGAGCATCGTGAACGCGCTCAATCCCGAGGTCGTGGTGATCGGCGGCGGCGCCATCGCAGGCGGCGAGCTCTTGCTGGAGCCCGCGCGGCGCGTGGTGGCCGAGCGCGCGCTTGCGCCGAGCCGCGACCAGGTGCGGATCGTCCCGGCCCACTTCGGCGACGAGGCGGGGATGCTCGGCGCCGCGATCATGGCGCTGGAGGAGGGGCAGGTCTAGATGGCCGCCGGACGGCTCGTGGTCTGCCCAACCCCGATCGGGAACCTCGAGGACGTGACGCTGCGCGTGCTCGCGGCGCTGCGCGAGGCGGACGTCGTGGCGTGCGAGGACACGCGACGTACGCGTACCTTGCTCGACCGGTATGGGGTCCGAGCACCGCTCGTCTCCTACCACGAGCACAACGAGGACCGCCGCGCCGGGGAGCTCGTGGAGCGCATGCGCGGCGGCGAGGTCGTGGCTCTGGTGTCGGACGCGGGGATGCCGCTGATCTCGGATCCCGGGTTCGTGCTGGTGCGCGCATGCGTGGCGGCCGGACTCGCTGTCGAGGTGCTGCCGGGGCCGTCGGCCGCGCTCGCGGCGTTGGTGGCGTCGGCCCTGCCGGCGGATCGCTGGCGCTTCGTCGGGTTCCTGCCGCGACGGCGCGGCGAGCTGCGGCGCGTGTTCGAGGAGCCGGGTGGGACGCTGGTCGCGTTCGAGTCGCCGCGGCGGCTGCCGGGGACGCTCGCCGTGCTAGCCGACGTTGATCCCGAGCGCTCCGTGGCGGTGTGCCGAGAGCTCACCAAGGTCCATGAAGAGGTGATTCGCGGG
>VAWV01000103.1 GCA_005883295.1 Actinomycetota bacterium | reverse complement strand
ATGCTGGCGCCGTCGCCCGCGATCACCATGCCGGGCGTCCACAGCCGATCGGGCATCGCGAACCATCCGCCCGACGGGATCGTCTTGGCGCCCCAGGCCACGCGCTTGCCGCCCTCGAGGATCCTGCGGACCAGCGGGTGGGTCTTGAGCTCCTGGAAGACGTCGTGGACGGAGAAGGTGGCGTCGCGGTAGTCGAGCCCGATCACGAGTCCCATCGAGACCCTGTCCTCGCCCATCGGGTAGATGAAGCTCCCGCCGAACTCGCGGTACTTCGCCGCGAAGCGGAGCGGCCAGCCCATGGTGTGGATCACCCGGTCAAGCGGCTTCTGGACCTCCCAGACCTCCTTCACCCCGAGCTCCCACTGGGGCGGGTCGTCCCCGGCCAGGTCGAAGTACCCGATGGCCGCGCCGGTGAGGTGGCCCTGGGTCCCCTCGGCCAGAACGGTCGCGCGCCCGATGAGGTCCGAGCCGGGCTCGAAGTTGGGCAGGGGCTCGCCGTCGCGCCCGCGGCCCTTGTCGCCCGTGCGGACGCCGCGCACCACGCCGTCCTCCACGAGCAGCTTGTACCCGGCGGTCTCCGGAAGGATGTAGACGCCCGCCTCCTCCGCCTTCTCGCCGAGGAAGCGGCCCAGCCGGGCGATCGAGGTCACGTGGTTGCCGTGGTTGCGGAACGGCGGTGGGGTCGGCTTGAGCGGGATCGCCCTGCGCTTGGTCAGGAAGTACACGGTGTCCGTGTCGACGGTGCCGAACGTGGGCCAGTCGGACTCGTCGAGGTCCGGAAACAGCTTGCGCATGGCCGACGGCTCCATCATCGCGCCGGACAGGAGGTGAGAGCCGGTGGCCTTGCCCTTCTCCACCAGGGCGACCGGCACCTCGCCGAGGCTCTCGGCCAGCGCCGGCTCCTGCTCCAGCAGCTGGGTGAGGCGGATCGCGCAGGCGAGGCCGGCCGGGCCGCCGCCGACGATCACCACGCCGACCTCGATCCGCTCGTCCTCGGGGTCGGTGGGCGGCCCGATGAACTCCTCGGGCGGGCTGACGTCGGGCGCGTAGTCGAGCGGTGCTACCGCCATGGCTGCCTGCCTAGCCGCCCTTCTTCGCCTTCACGGCCTCGGTCAGCTTGGGCAGGATCTTGTTCAGGTCGCCCACGATGCCGAGATCCGAGAACTCGAAGATCGGGGCGTTCGGGTCCTTGTTGATCGCGACGATGTTCTCGGACGACTGCATGCCGACCTTGTGCTGGATGGCGCCCGAGATGCCCGCCGCCAGGTACAGCTTCGGGGCCACGGTCTTGCCGGTCTGCCCGATCTGCGCGGCGTACGGGTACCAGCCGGCGTCGACCACGGCGCGCGTGGCGGCGACCGCGCCGCCGAGCGCATCGGCGAGGTCCTCGCAGAGCTGGAAGCCCTCGGCCTTCCCCAGGCCGCGCCCGCCCGCGACCAGGATGTCGGCGTCCTCGATGTTCACGTCCGCCCCGCGCTGCTCGCCGCGCTCGATCATCCTCGCCTTGGTGGACCAGTCCGAGAGCTCCACCTCGACGTCCTCGACGGAGGCCGCGCCGTCCCCGGACTCCGCCATCTCGAAGGCGTTGAGGCGTCCGATGATGATGCCGGGCGTGCCCACGTAGTCGACCTCGGCGATCGCGGAGTCCTGGAGGATCGGCCGGTCGGCGACCAGCTTGCCGTCCTGCACCTTCACCTCGGTGACCTCCATGGTCACGCCGGCGTTCAGGCGCGCGGTCAGGCCGGCGCCGATCTCGAAGCCGAGCAGACCGCCGCCGAACAGCGCGTAGTCGTAGCCGTTCTCCTCGATTACCTTCGCCATCACGTCGACCACCGGCTGGGCCAGGCCCTCGGGGCCGCGGGCGCGGTATACCTTGGTGGCTCCGTACTTGCCGAGCGACGCGCAGAGGTCGTCCGTGAGGTCGTCACCCTCGCCGACCACGACGGCCGCGGCCTCGCCCCCGAGCTCCTTCGCGAGCTTGCCGGCCTCGGTGACGGCGCCCAGCGAGTTCTTGTTGAACTCGCCCTGGTAGTGGAGTACGTAGGTGAGGATGCCGCTCATGCCAAGAGCTTCCTTTCGTCGAGCCAGGCGACGATCTTCTCGACGGTCTCGCCGGTGTCCTCGTCCTCGATGATCTGGCCGGCCTCCTTCTCGGGCGGCGGGTTGATCGCCAGCACGGCCGTGCGCTTGCCCTCGCTGCCGACGCGGCTCGTGTCGATTTCCGCGTCGCCGGTGGACTTGGTGTCGAGGGGCTTCTTCTTCGCTCCCATGATCGCCTTCAGCGACGGGTAGCGCGGCTCGTTGATCGCGTCGCCAACGGAGATCACGGCGGGCAGTTCGACCTCGACGGTGTCGTAGCCGTACTCGGCCTGGCGCTCGCAGCGCAGCTTGCCGCCCTCCGCGTCCATCTTGATCACCTGCGTGAGCGACGGCATCTGCAGGTGGTCGGCGACCACCGCGCCGATCGTGTAGCACTCGCCGTCGTCCGACTGCTGGCCGAGCAGGACGAGGTCGGGCTGCTCCTGCTTCAGGACCTGGGCGAGCGCGTAGCCGGTGGCGCACACATCCGAGACGGCCAGCGCGTCGTCGGTCAGGTGGACCGAGCGGTCGGCGCCGAGCGAGACGGCCTTGTGCAGCGCACGTACCGCGCTCTCCGGGCCCATGGTGACCGCCACGACCTCCTCGATATCCGCCTTGCCGCCCTCCTTGATCTGCATGGCGGCCTCGATCGCGTGGGTGTCGAAGGGGTTGAGGTTCTTCTCACCGGAGCGGTCGAGGCGCTTCGTGCTCGGGTCCATGCGCTTCTCGACGGCGGCGTCCGGCACCTCTTTCACGAGGACGCAGATCTTCAAGTCTTGGCTCCTTCTGGTTCGATGCGGCGGCGGATTCTACTGACCGCGCGAACGGTTGACTGACGAGTCAATCGCCCCCTCAGGAGCATACGTACCCCGGCTCGAGCGCCGTTTAACGGGCTCCCGCTGATAGCCATAGGGCATATGGCTGACGCTCGCAGCGATCGGAGCTGGCTCCCTTCGTTCGTGGTGCTCAGCGCCATCTGGGGCGCGAGCTTCCTCTTCATCAAGGTCGGTGACCGGGCGTTCGAGCCGCTGCAGGTCGCGTTCGGGCGGTGCCTCCTCGGTGCGATCGCGCTGCTCGGAGCCCTGGCGCTGCGCCGTGAGCCGCTCCCGCGCGGCCGTGAGGCCTGGCTGCACCTGATGGTCATCGCCGTCCTGTTCAACTCGGTGCCGTTCGCGCTCTTCGCGTGGGGCGAGACCGAGGTGTCGTCGGTGGTGGCCGGGATCTGGAACGCGACCACGCCGCTCAACACGCTGCTCGTCGCCCTCGCCGTGCTCCCCGACGAGCGGCCCGAGCGGGCGCGCGTGCTTGGGCTCGCCACCGGCTTCGCCGGGGTGGTTGTCGTTCTGGGCCCGTGGAGCGGGCTCGGCGGCCGCCTGCTCGGCAACCTCGCCTGCTACGGGGCGGCCGCGTGCTACGGGCTCGGCTTCGTGTACACGCGCCGTTACCTTGCCGGCCGGCGGGAGTCCGCGGTGTCGCTGTCGGCCGCGCAGACGCTGTGCGGCTCCATCCAGCTCGCCCTGGTGGTCCCCTGGCTCACGAGCGCGCCGCACCGCTTCCCGGTCGACTCGGTGCTCAGCATGATCGCGCTCGGGGCTGGAGGGACCGGCATCGCGTACGTCCTCAACTACGAGGTGATCCGCCGCGCGGGCGCCACGGTCGCCTCCACGGTCACGTATCTGATCCCGCTCTTCTCGACCGTCCTCGGAGTGGTCGTGCTCGGCGAGGGGCTCGCGTGGAACCAGCCGGTCGGCGCGGCCGTGGTGCTCCTCGGCGTGGCGCTCTCGCAGGGCCGGCTCAGCCGACCGCGCCGCGAATGAAGTCGATGATCTGCTGGGTCGAGGAGCCCGGGGTGAAGATCTCGGCCACGCCCAGCTTCTTGAGCTCGGGTATGTCCTCGGCCGGGATCGTCCCGCCCACGGTCACCACCACGTCCTCGGCGCCCTGCTCCCTGAGCAGGTTCACGACGCGGGGGACAAGCGTCATGTGGGCGCCGGAGAGGATCGACAGGC
>VAWV01000102.1 GCA_005883295.1 Actinomycetota bacterium | reverse complement strand
CGTCGGATGGGTCACGTTTCGAAACGACCCGACCGGTAACGCGGCCTTGGACTGGTGGCGGGATCGGTGCCTCGAGTGGTGTCACGCACGGATCGAGCCCGGGCGGTACGGCGACCAGAAGTATCTCGACGACTGGCCGGTGCGCTTCCCCGGCGTCCACGTGTCCGAGCACCCCGGAGCGGGGATGCTGTCGTGGGACGCGCCCTCCCACGTCCTCTCGTCAGCGGGCCCCGGGCAGGTCCTGGTCGACGGACTGCCGCTGATCTTCCACCACCACGAGGGGCTCCACATCCACCCGAGGACGAGGGCCTCCACGCTGCTCGCGCGGCTGACCCGCGTCTATCACGAGTCCGGTCCCGCGCGGCCGAGCTTCGTATGGACTGCGCTCGCGCTGCCCTCCGAGGCACTCGTCGAGCTGGTCTGGAAGCCGTACGTGGGGCGGCTCGTGGATGCGTTTCGGGATCTCGCGCGTGTCGGCGCACCACCGCAGCTGGGGCTCACGCAGCTCACGCCGCGCCTCGCCTTGAGCCAGGTCCTGCGCCACGGCCTCCCGCCGGCGCTCTTCCGTCCGTACCGGCGCCTCCCGGTGGCGCTCAGGAACCGAGTCTGGCGGGCGCTCTCCTCCTCGCCACCGAGCGGGGTTTCGTGAGTACGTGGTCCACCATCACGAGGCAGTCCAGACCCGTGTCGTAGAAGGCACGGATCGCATCGCGCGGGTGGCAGATGATGGGCTCCCCGCGAACGTTGAACGAGGTGTTGAGGATGGCGTGCTCCCCGGTCAGCGAGCCGAAGGCGTCGATCAGGTCCCAGTAGGACGGATTTGCCTCGCGGTCGACCGTCTGGGGACGGACGGTGCCGTCCACGTGGACGACGGCCGGGATGTCATGCCACTTGCCGTCCTGGACCTCGAATGACGTGGTCATGAAGCGTTCCGGACGCGCCCGCTTGAGGTAGTCGCCGGCGCACTCCGCCGCGATCGAAGGACAGTACGGCCGGAAGGCCTCGCGGTACTTCACGCGCCCGTTGAGGAGGTCCTTGTTTTCGGCTCGGTTGGGACTCATCAGGATCGACCGAGCCCCGAGCGCCCGCGGTCCACTCTCCATGCGCCCCTGGAACCAGCCCACCACCTGGTTCTCCGCGAGCATCCCGGCCACGAGCTCGGGCAGGTCGTCCCGCCGCTCGGAATCGAGGTGACGCGCGCTGAGCAGGTCACCGATCTGGTCCGTCGAGTACGCGGGGCCGAGGTAGACGTGCTCGATCTCCCTGGGCTGCTCGGCGGGATTGGCCGCGTGGTAGGCATGGAGCGCGGCTCCGGCGGCCAATCCGCCGTCACCGGGATTCGGGTAGATGTGCTGGCGATCTATCCGCCCCGACGCCCAGATGCGCTGGTTGACCTTCACGTTGAGGAAGACGCCGCCGGCGCAGGCGAGCGCGCGGGTGCCCTCGCGCTCGAGCCAGGGATAGACGATCTGGGCGACCTGCTCCTCGAGCACGCGCTGCGCCTCGGCCGCGACGTTCTCGCGGCCGAACCGCGCAACGACCTCAGCGATCCCGGCGGCCTCGGGCGAGTGCCACTGGTAGGCGCCGCGCTCGTGCCACGCGTGAATCGCGCTGAATTCGTGCGGGTCGGCGAGCGCGCCGTCCTCGAAGCGCGGGTGGAAACCCTGGAGGGCGCCGCGGGCGGCGCCGGGATCGCCGTACGCGGCGAGCCCCATCGTCGTGCCCTCCTCGTCGCCGTGCCTCCACCCCAGCGCCTCGGTCACGTTCCCGTAGAACCACCCCAGCGATCCGGTGCGGTCGAACCGCTCCAGCGGCTCGATCCTTCCTCCCTCGCCACGCCACACCGTGCCCGAGAGGCCATCGCCGATGCCATCCAGGGTCACGATGAGCTGCCGCCCGCGGTAGCCGCTCGTGTAGTGCGCGGAGGCCGCGTGGGCCAGGTGGTGCCCGACCTTCACGAGGTCTGTGCGGGACGCGAGCGGATAGCGGCGCGCCCAGACCGGGCGGCGCGGCGGGGGGTGGACCAGGCCGCCGCCCCCCAGCCGCTCCGCCGCGAGCGCCGCGCGCGCCATCTCCGGCGATTGCTCGTGCGGTCCACCGAAGAGGTCGAACAGGTCGTTCAGCGGCCAGAGGTCGAGCTCCGTGGGCACGGCGACCACGTCGATGTCGGCTATGTCGAGCCGGGCGATCTCGAGACAGCTCGCGATCGCACGCACCGGCAAGCCCGCGTCGTGCTTGACGCGGCTGAAGCGCTCCTCGGCGGCATCCGCCACCAGGCGGCCGTCGACCACGATGGCGGCGCTGCTGTCGTGGCCCACGTGGACGCCGAGGACGTTCACGGCGTCGGCACGAACCGTTTCTCCGCGCCGGCGACCGCCGCGTGCCCGGGCTCCTCGGATGTGACCCCGTCGCCGATCCGGTACACGCGGTCCGCGGCCGCGATCACCGCGGGATCGTGCGAGATGACCAGGATCGCGCCATCCGGCGGGACCGCGCCGAGCATCCGCAGCACCACGGCCGCGGATTCCCGGTCCAGGTTGGTGGTCGGCTCGTCGAGGATCAGAAGGTTCGGCTCGCGGAGAAGGGCGCGCGCAATCGCGATTCGCTGGCGCGCCCCGCCCGCCAGCAGGCTCCCCTCGTCGCCCACCACCGTGGCGTACCCATCGGGCAGAGCGGCGATGAACTCGTCGGCGCCCGCGAGGCGGGCGGCGGCGCGGATGCGATCGTCGCCGGCCAACGGCTCGCCGTAGCGGATGTTCTGCTCGATCGTCCCGTGGAAGAGGAGCTCGTCCTGGGCGACCAGCGCGAACCGCATGCGCAGCGCCGCGACGTCGAGGTCGGTGTACGGCGCATCGCCGGCCAGGAGCTGGCCCTCGGCGGGGCGGTAGAAGCCGAGGATGAGGCGCGCGATCGTGCTCTTCCCCGCGCCGTTGGGGCCCGAAATCGCGACGCATTCCCCCGGCCGGATCTCGAGGTTCGCCCGCCGGAGCACTGGCGTCCGGCCGTCGTACGAGAACGCGACATCCCGCACGACGAGCGGCAGCGCGGCCCGCGGGGCGGCGGTCCCGTCGTAGGGCGCGGGCTCGTCGGCCCGGAGCACGGACTGCAGCCGCTCGAGCGACTCGGCGCCGGAGATCACCTCGGGGACGACGGTCACGACCGTGTTCACGTGGCCGCGCAGGAAGGCGGCAAGCGCGAAGAACGACACGAGGGACCCGAGGGTGGTGTCGCCGTGGATCACCGCGGTGCCGCCCACGACGAGCGCCACGGCGGCCGCGACCATCGCGATGACGCT
>VAWV01000063.1:15713-18754 GCA_005883295.1 Actinomycetota bacterium | reverse complement strand
AGGTCGTCGGTGATCGCGACCCCGCGGAAGCCGAGCTCGAATCGCAGCAGGTTGGTCTCGATCGCGTGGGAGAGCGAGCCCGGCACCACGAACGAGTCCGGGGCGTAGCCGGCGTGGCCCACCACGATCGCGGGCACGCCGGCCTGCACGGCCGCCCGGAAGGGCACCAGGTCGCGACGACCGAGAGCGCGCATGTCGAGGCCCACCTCGGCTGGGCCGTCGTCGGTGGACCCGGTGGCCGCGCCGATTCCCGGGAAGTGGAGCGGCGCGGAGAGCATCCGCGCGCTGCGGTAGGCGGCCACCACCGCGGCCACGTACGCGCTCACCTGGCGGGGGTCGTCGGAGTAGGCGCGTGGACCGAGCGGATCGGTGCCGCTCGAAGCGCCAACGTCGGCGTCCGGCGCGAGCACGCCGTTGAACCCGAGTCGCTTGAGCGTGCGGGCCGCGCGCGCGGCGTCTGGCCGCCCTCCTGAGGCGCGAGGATCAGCGGCGCCTCGTGGCTGCGTCCGGCGGTGGCGCTGCGGATCGCGCCAGTGAGTGACCCGAGCGCGGCCGCGCCGTTGTAATTCCTCTGCTCCACCACCACGCCGCCGACATCGATCCCCCGCAGCGTGGAGAGGAACGGCGCGCTCGCGTCGCGCCCGTCGAAGCCGACGAGCAGCAGCTGGGCCACCTTGCGGTCCACCGGCAGCGCGGCGACGAGCCGTCGGATCTGGCCCGGCACCCGAGCGGCGGGGAGGATGCCCCCGGGCGGGGGGATCAGCTTCTCGAGGAACGACCGCGGCGGCGCGGCCCGGACCGCCGGCGGCGGAGGCGTCACCGGAGCCTTCGCCTTCCCCGCTCCGCCGCCACCCGAGTCACATGCGGAGAGGCCCGCCGCGAGTGCGATCGCGACCAGTGCCGTCGCGGCCGGGCGGCGGCCGGCGGAGGACCGTCGAAGTACGCGTGGGGTCAACGACCGAAAGCTATCCTCGGATCGCGATGGGCGGCCCCGCTTCGCAGACCGTCGTCATGAAGTTCGGCGGCACCTCGGTGGCCGACGCGGACCGCATCCGCAATGCCGCAAAGCGCATCGTGAGCGCCAAGGAGGACGGGAACCGCGTGGTCGCCGTGCTCTCGGCGCGGGGGAAGACCACGGACGAGCTGATCTCCCTGGCCTACGAGGTCTCGGACCAGCCGCATCCGCGCGAGATGGACATGATGCTCTCCACCGGCGAGCGGATCTCATGCGCGCTCGCGGCGATGGTCATCAACGACCTCGGACACGAGGCCGAGTCGCTGACGGGGTCACAGGCCGGGATCGTGACGGACACGTCGCACACGAAGGCCCGGATCATCGACGTCCGCACCGAGCGGATCGAGCGCGTTCTCGACGAGGGGAAGATCGTGCTGGTCGCCGGCTTTCAGGGCACCTCGGCGTCGATTCGCTCCGACGACGGGGAGTACGAGCTGCACGGGAACGTGACCACGCTCGGCCGTGGGGGCTCCGACACAACCGCCGTGGCGATCGCGGCCGCCCTGGGCGCGGACGTGTGCGAGATCTATACGGACGTCGGCGGCGTGTACAGCGCCGACCCGCGCCTGGTCCCCGAGGCCACGAAGCTCCCGATCCTCTCGTTCGAGGAGATGCTCGAGATGTCCGCCTCAGGCGCGGGGGTGCTTCAGCTGCGATCCGTCGAGTACGCCCGGAACCACGGCGTCCGGATCCACTGCCGCTCCAGCTTCGACGACGGACCGGGTACCTTCGTCCTTACGGAGGACGAGACGATGGAACGCCCGCTGGTCACAGCCGTCACCCATTCAACAGACGACGCCCGCATCACGCTCACCCAGCTGCCGGACCGGCCAGGCGTGGCCGGCCGGGTGCTCACCGCGCTCGCCGCGGCCAACGTGAACGTGGACATGATCATCCAGAACGAGCCGGAGAGCGAGGGCCACAGCGCGGACATGTCGTTCACGGTGCCGCGCGACGACCTCCACGCGGCGCGCGCGGCGCTCGAGCCCCTGATCGCCGAGCTCGGGATCGGCGAGGTGGCCACCGACCCGAAGATGGGCAAGGTGTCGTTGGTGGGAGCCGGGATGCGGACACACCCCGGCGTGGCGGCCAAGACGTTCAGCGTGCTGGGGGACGCCGACATCAACATCGAGATGATCTCCACGTCGCCGATCAAGATCTCGTGCGTCGTGCACGAGGACGACGTGCCGACCGCGGTGCGCGAGCTGCACCGGGCCTTCGAGCTCGGCGAGGACAGCATCCGCCGCGAGGATCCGCGTGGTGACGACCACCGTCCGAGGGCGGCCTGATGCGGGTCGCGGTGGTGGGAGCCACGGGCGCGGTCGGCTCGACCATGCTCGGCGTGATGCGCGAGCGTAAGTTTCCGGCGGACGAGGTGGTCCCGTTCGCATCCGACCGGTCGGTGGGGCGGGTGATCGACTACGGCGACCAGGAGCTCGAGGTGCGTGGGCTCTCCGAGGAGGCGATTCAGCCCTTCGACCTGGCGCTGTTCTCCGCCGGCGCCGCGGTCAGCGGCGAGTGGGCGCCTCGATTCGCGCAGGCGGGTGCCGTGGTCGTGGACAACTCATCGCGCTGGCGGATGAACGAGGGCGTTCCCCTGGTCGTGAGCGAAGTCAACCCCGACGACCTGGCCGACCACCGCGGCATCGTCGCGAACCCAAACTGCTCGACCATGCAGACGGTCGTCGCGCTCAAGCCGATCCTCGACGCCGCCGGGATCGAGCGGCTGGTGATCACCACGATGCAGTCGGTCTCGGGAACCGGGCAGCGAGCCGTCGAGGAGCTGCACGACCAGACCCGCGCCGTCATCGAGGCCGCCGAGATCCCGTCGCCCGCGATCTACCCCCACCAGATCGCCTTCAACGTGATTCCGCAGGCGGGCAGCTTCCCCGCGGACTCCGACTCCACCGACGAGGAGCTCAAGCTCGTGAACGAGACCCGCAAGATCCTCGGCCGGTCCGACATCGGGGTGTCGGCCACCTGCACCCGCGTCCCCGTCTACACGGGCCACTCCGAGTCGGTGAAC
>VAWV01000063.1:0-15602 GCA_005883295.1 Actinomycetota bacterium | reverse complement strand
TTCATCGTGGGCGACAACCTGCGCAAGGGCGCGGCCACGAACGCGGTGCAGGTGGCCGAGCTGCTGGTGGCCCGCGGACTGTTGCGCGGCAGCGAGCGGCGCGCGGCCTAGTTGGGCGCGTCGCCACCTGGTTCTACGAGCGCGGGCCCGGGTACCGATCGAGCATGAACGCCGATCGGATCTTCAAGGCGATCTCCCGAGGCAGCACCGGAGGCCAGCCCGGGCGCTGGCGCCGCAGCAACCGGCCCCGCGGCGAGGGGGAGGGTCTGATCGCGACGGTGCGGCGGCTCTTCGGGCGGCGCTAGGACCCGCCTACCGCGGAGCCGCCACCGGCTCGCGCACGCCGTGTGGTCGGGGCCGCGAGATGCGCGCCAGGTCGCGGCGCGTGGAGATCCCGAGCTTCGCGTAGATGTTGCGGGCGTGGGTGCGCACGGTCTCGATGCCGATCGAGAGCGAGTGCGCGATCTGGGCGTTGGTCATGCCCTCCTGGAGCAGCTCGAGCACATCGGCCTCGCGGGGCGTCAGGAGATCCGGCGCCGGGATGCCGATCTCTTCGCCCTGGTCCGCGTCGGCCGCTGCCGAGCGCGGCAGCACGTGCATGCCCCGGGACGCAAGGTGGATCGCGTTGATGATGTCGCGGCCCTGCGTCTCCTTCGAGATGCAGGCGGTGGCCCCGAACGACAGCATCTGGTTGCACTCGGCCGCGGACGGCCGGTTGGCCAGCACGACCACACGCGTCTCCGGATGGCTCTGGTGGAGCTGGTAGATCATCGCCGGGTTGGGGAGCGACCCGAAGTTGAGGAGGACCACCGAGGGGTGATGCTCGTCGAGCACCCCCTCGAGGCGGTCGAGATCGACGTCGCTGGCCACTTGCTCGAGGTTCGGATCCTCCGCGATCAGCGTGATGAGGCCGATCGAGACGAGGTCCTCGAAGCGTGCGGAGACCAGGGTCACGGGTGCCGGCATGTGCAGGGATGTTACATGTTTCGGGGGAGAAGGGGGGAGGCTGCCCTCCCCTTACCCTCACCCTAACCCTAACCCTTCGCGCCCTCCGAAGATCACCCGAAGTTCACGCGGCCGGGGGGATGAGCAATCCGGCTGCATCGGGAACTATCCCTACAGACTTTCCCAGGGCGCGTAGGGGTACGCCGCACCGCGAGAACCGGCCAGTCCGCTGGCCGGTTTTTCGCGTTCTAGGGGCTGTTTTGGGGGCTGATGGGGACGGGGCGTGCGGCGCGCATTCCCCACTGCCTCCTGAACGGCAATAGTCGGCAGCGGGGAACGCTCGCCGCCCGCCCCTCTCACAGCTGTGTGGCGGGGCAGCTATGCGGCCGCTAGCGCGGCCACTTTGGCCTGCACCTCGTCCGTCTTCACTACGTGGCGGTGCAGGCCGAGCTCCTTGAAGTCCAGGCCCAGCGCCAGCCCGATCAGCTGCGGCAGGTGCAGCACCGGGATCCCCAGGTCGCGCTCCACGAACGCCTGCGACTCGGGCTGCTGCAGGTCGAGGTTGAGGTGGCACAGGGGGCACGGTGTGACCACGCAGTCGGCGCCCGCATCGAGCGCATCGGCCATGTGCCGCCCGGCCTGCCGCAGCGAGGTCTCCCGGTTGGTGGTGACGATCGGGAAGCCGCAGCACTTGTGGCTCCCGGCGTACTTGACCGGTGCCGCCCCGCAGGCCTCGATCACCCACTCCAGGTACTTGTCGCGGTCCGGATAGAGCTCGTAGCCCAGTCGGCGGGTGGGCCGCACGATGTAGCAGCCGTAGAACGGGCCCACCCGCAGGCCCTCCAGCGGCCGGACCACCCGCTCGCGGAGCGCGTCGAGGCCGATCTCCTCGACCAGCAGCCAGAGCAGGTTCTTGTTCCACCAGGCGCCGCCCCTCTCGTACTCGAGGCCCTCGGGCTCGAGGTGCTCGTTGATGTGGGCGCGGTACGCGGCGTCCGCATCGAGCCGCTCCTGGCACTCGGACTGCGCCCCCTGGCAGGTGGAGCAGATGTTGACCATTCCGGCGGCGCCGTCCACGCCCTGGGCCAGGGCGAATGTGCGCGCGTTGAGCGTGTCCGCGAGCTCCTGGTTGTGCTCGGAGATGAAGCCGGCGCCGCAGCAGTTCGCGCGGTCCAGCTCGACGAGCTCGAGCCCGAGCTTCGGGGCCACGGCGGCCATCGCCCCGTGCAGCTCGGGAGTGAAGCCGCGCGAGACGCACCCCGGCCAGTAGGCGAGCTTCATCCCTCCTGGCCCCCCTCGGCCATCGTGCCCTCCTCCTCCGCGTCCGAGTCGCCGACGATGTAGAGGTTCAGCTCGAGCCGGTCCTCGTGCGACTCGACCTCCTTGTACATCCGCCGGATCTGGTCCTGGTCCTTGAGCTTGCGGTGGATCAGGGCGGTCTTCGGTGAGACCTTGCCCGACCGCAGGCCGCGGATGACCGTGGGGAGCTTGGCGGTGAGCTCCTTGAGCGCGGCGGGCTTCACCTGGGCGCGGATCAGGCTTCCGTCGCCGTAGGACTTGGGCAGGAGCTGCGCCTCGGACAGCAGTCCGTACTTCTCGATCAGGTCGCTGAACGCCTTCTCGTGTCCGTAGCCGTTGTTGCCGTCCTTGATCCCGTAGTCGCTCGTGGCCCGCCGGCGGAGCCGCATGATCTGGTTCATCGGGGCCACGTCCTTGGGGCAGACCTCGATGCACGCGAAGCAGTGGGTGCAGTCGTAGATGCCGTGGGGGTCCTCTGCCAGGTCGAGGAGCCGGTCCTCGGTGAAGGCGTCGCGCGGGTCGCCCACGAAGCGGTAGGCCTTGGCCAGCGCGGCCGGGCCGATGAACTCCGGATCCACCTCCATCGACAGGCAGGCGGACACGCACGCCCCGCAGTGGATGCAGGCCATCGACTGCGTGATGTCGATCATCGACTCGGGGTCGACGATGTATTCGCGGTCCGGCGGGTCGCCCTCCGGTAGGAGCCAGGGCACCACGCGCTGGACCTTCTTCCAGTGGACCGCGTCCATGTCCACGATGAGGTCCTTGAGCACGGGCATGTTGCCCATCGGCTCGACCACGATCGCGCCGTTCGGAGCGTCCTCCGCGGCCTCGCCCAGCTTGGTGTTGCAGGCCAGGCGCGACATGCCGTTGATCCGCACGCCGCAGGAGCCGCAGATCGCCGCCTGGCACGAGCAGCCCGCCAGGTCCACGTCGAACTGCTGCCAGTAGGCGGGCTGCCCGGATTCCGGGTTGTAGCGGCGGATCTTGAGGCTGTAGTCCGGCACGGTCGTCAGTACTTCCGCTCTTCAGGCTCCCACTGGGTGAGCGTCACCTCAGAGTACGTGACGGCCGGCCTGTCGCCGTCGAGCGAGAGGTCGATGTGCTTGAGCCAATCGTCGTCGTCGCGCTCGGGGTAGTCGGTCCGGAACTGCGCACCGCGGCTCTCCTTCCGCTCGAGCGCGGCCACCACCACGCACTCCGCGTTGTCGAGCATGAAGCCGAGCTCGATCGCGCCCAGCAGGTCCTGGTTGAAGACCGTGCCCTTGTCGTCAATGGTCACGTTCCGGGCCTCCTCCTTGAGTCGCTGCACGGTCTCGCCCGCCTTCAGGAGCCCGTCCTCGTCGCGGAACACGGCCACGTGCTCGTCCATCACGCGGCCCAGCTCCTCCCGGATCTGAGCGACCCGGCGGCCGTTGCCGCTGTCGCGGCCCACGATCTCCCGGATCCCGCGCTCCTCGTCGTCGACGACCGTGTTCGAGACCTGGGGGAGCTTGTGGTTGCGTGCGTGCTCGGCCGCGTGCTTGCCCGACCGGCGGCCGAAGACGAGCGTGTCGAGCAGCGAGTTCGCGCCCAGGCGGTTGCCGCCGTGCACCGAGACGCACGCCACCTCGCCCGCCGCGTAGAGGCCGGGGATGTCGGTACGCCCATCTACGTCGGTCTTCACGCCGCCCATCGTGTAGTGGTTGCCGGGCTTGATGTGGATCGGCTCGCGCGTGATGTCGACGCCTGCGAAGTCCCGCCCGACGTTGACGATCTCGCGCAGCGCCTCGTGGATGCGCTTGCGCGGGACCTTGGTGATGTCGAGCGCGACGGTCCCGTCGGGGAAGCCGCGTCCCTCGTTGATCTCGGTCTGCTCCGCGCGCGAGACCACGTCGCGCGAAGCGAGCTCCATCTTGTTCGGCGCGTACTTCTCCATGAAGCGCTCGCCCTGCGCGTTGTAGAGGTGCGCCCCCTCGCCGCGCGCGCCCTCGGTGACCAGGAGGCCGTTGCCGGCGAGCGTGGTGGGGTGGTACTGCACCATCTCCATGTCCATCAGCGGAGCGCCGATGCGGTAGGCCATGGCGATCCCGTCGCCGGTGCAGATGAGGGCGTTGGTGGTCGGGTTGTAGATCTGGCCGTTGCCGCCGCAGGCGAGGATCACGCACTTGGCGGCGAACAGCTCCATCGCGCCGTCGCGGATGTTGCGCGCCACGCAGCCCACGATGTGGCCGTCGCCGTCGCGCACGAGGCTCGTTGTGAACCACTCCTCGTAGCGGTACACCTCGGAGTGCTTCATCAGCTGCTCGTAAAGCACGTGCAGGATCGCCTGTCCGGTGATGTCGGCCACGTAGTAGGTGCGGGCAGCAGAGGCGCCGCCGAAGGCCCGCGTGCCGAGCCGGCCCTGCTCGTTGCGATGGAAGGTCACGCCGAGGTGCTCCAGCGCGAGGATCTCGGCGGGGGCCTCCCGGCACATGATCTCGATGGCGTCCTGATCGCCGAGGTAGTCCGACCCCTTGACGGTGTCGTAGGCGTGTGACTCCCACGAGTCCTCGGGGTTGAGCGCGGCGTTGATCCCGCCCTGGGCGGCATTGGAGTGGGAGCGAACCGGGTGCACCTTGGACAGGATCCCGACGGCGGCGCCGTCCTCGGCGGCCGCGAGCGCGGCACGCTGACCGGCGAGTCCGGCTCCGATCACCAGTACGTCGTGGGCGAGCATCGGTCGGGCAGGCTTCCCTCGACGAACCGCGCCGGTCACCCGGCGCGGCTCGGGGTCGGCGATTCTATGGGAGCGAGACCGGCGGCGCCCGCAATGCTCGGCGGACCTGGTCCAGCGTGACCACGCCGCGCAGCACGCCCTCGCGGTCCACCGCCATGAGCGCGCCGAGCCGCGTGAGCCCCTCCGAGCCGAGGAGCGCCTCGAGCGGCTCGTCGACGCCGATCCGGAAGCGGCCCACGTTCTCGATCGTCATCACCTGGTCGACGCTGGATCCGGGCCGCAGCGCCTCGGGCACGTCCTCCACCTTCTGCCGGCTGACGAGGCCGAGGAACCGCCCGGTGGCGTCGACCACCGGGAACCACGGCCAGCGGTAGCGGAGGAAGAACTCGTCGAGCGCGCGATCGAGCTTGGTCTGGGCCGGTAGCACGACCGGCTCGGCGTCCATCACGTCGGCCACCCGCAATCCCGCCACCCGCTCCACGATCTGGCTCTGCAACACGGCTGCGCGGGCCGACTGGGAGAGCATGAAGCCGATCGCCATGGACCAGATTCCCCCAACCGTGTCGTGCACCGGCCCGAGCAGCAGGTAGAGCCCGAACCCGATCAGGAGGTAGCCAAAGGCCCGCCCCAGGGCCGCGGCGAAGCGGGTGGCCCGGTCGCGGTCGCCGGTTCGCCACCAGACGATCGACCGCGCGATGCGGCCGCCGTCGAGCGGGAAGCCGGGAACCAAGTTGAGCACCAGGAGCGCCACGTTGATGAATGCGAGGAAGGAGAGGATCGCCACGGCCGGGCTCACGTAGTGGGTCGCGTGCAGCCGCACCCCGGGCAGGTACTGGTTCCCGCCGATCAGGTGCGCGGCGGCCAGGGAGGCGATGGCCACGAGGGCGGTGACGGCCGGTCCCGCCGCGGCGACCCTGAACTCCTGGCCCGGCGTCTTCGTGTCGCCGCTCATCTTGGCGACGCCGCCGAACAGCCACAGGTCGATCCCGACGATGCCGATGCCGTTGCGCATCGCCACGACGGCGTGGCCGAGCTCGTGCAGCACGACCGACGCGAAGAAGAGGAGGGCCGCCAGCGTGGCCAGGAAGAAGGCCTTCGTGTCGTGTCCCGGGTAAACGTTCTTGAACGAGCCCGACAGCGACCAGATGACGAGGAACAGCACGATGAACCAGCTCGGGTCCACGCCGATGCGCACGCCGAGCACGCGCGCCAGCTGAATGGAGCGGCCGCCGCCCATCTGCCCATGGTCGCACAGGCCACCGGCGCCGCCCGTGAAATGATCCCGTCAGCTAGAGGTGACTGATCCCAAACCCCCGCACCCCTGGATGCCGCTGCAAATCGTCGCGGGACGTGCGTCCTCGGGCTCGTCCAGGCATTCATGCCTGAACTTCGCCCTGCGTCGCATCGCCGCTGTCGACGCGCGCAGCGCGTATACAGCGGCGACCGCTCGATTTTCGCGGCCCCAGGGGCACGCGGATCCGGAATCAATCATCTAGAGAAAGGACCGACTTGGCTTACCGCGTCACCTTCATTCCCGGCGATGGGACTGGGCCGGAGATATCGGAGGCCGTGCGCCGCGTGCTCGAGGCCACGGGCGTGGAGTTCGAGTGGGACTGGCAGGACGCGGGCGCGGATGTGTACGAGAGCGAGGGGACGCCGCTCCCCGATCGCGTCATCGACTCGATCAAGGAGCGCGGCCTCGCCATCAAGGGCCCGATCACGACGCCCGTCGGCTCGGGGTTCAGGTCAGTGAACGTGGCGCTCCGCAAGGAGCTCGACCTGTTCGCGTGCCTTCGCCCCTGCAAGGCGTACGAGGGGGTGCGCACCCGGTTCCCCGACACCGACATCGTCGTGGTCCGCGAGAACCACGAGGACCTCTACGCGGGTGTCGAGTACGAGATCGGCGATGACGACACCGAACGGCTGCGGGAGTTCATAAAGGAGACGACTGGCACCGAGCTGCGCGAGGACGTGGGGATCTCGATCAAGCCGATCTCGGTGACCGGCACGAAGCGCATCGTGCGGCAGGCGTTCGAATACGCGAAGGCCTATGGACGGTCGAAGGTGACCGCGGTGCACAAGGCCAACATCATGAAGTTCACCGACGGTTTGTTTCTCAAAACCGCTAAAGAGGTTGCCGAGGACGAGTATCCCGATATTGAGTTCGAAGACCGAATAGTGGACAACCTCTGTAACCAATTGGTGTCACGCCCGGAGGAGTACGACGTGCTCGTGCTGCCGAACCTTTACGGCGACATCGTGTCCGACCTCGGCGCCGGTTTGATCGGCGGCCTGGGGATGGCCCCGGGCGCGAACGTTGGAGATGACTACGCAGTCTTCGAGGCCGTTCACGGGTCGGCGCCCAAGTACAAGGGCCAGAACAAGGTGAACCCCATGGCCCTGATGCTGTCGGGCGTGATGCTGCTGCGTCACATCGAGGAGCGCGAGGCCGGTGACCGGCTCGAGGAGGCAATCGCGGAGGTGATCCGCGAGGGCGACTCGGTGACGTACGACATGAAGCCCAGCCGGGACGATCCGTCCGCGGTGGGAACTTCGGACGTCGCCGACGCCGTGATCGCGAAGATGGAGAGGGTTGCCGCGTAGCCGCGGCGCAGCGTTACTTCGCGGTGTATCCCCGACCGGACTTGGTGACCGCTCCCTCGGCCTGGAGCTGGTTCATGACGCGGTACAGGTAGTTGGGCTGCTTGATGTTGAGCTTGCGGGCCAGATCGCTGACGGTGATCCCCGGGTTGTCGCGAACGACCTTCAGCGCCTGCTGCGCGCGCGTGCCGCCGCGCCGGCCGCGACGGCGCCGGCCGTTGGTGCTCCTGCGGCGCGCCGTGCTGGTGGAAGTACGCCGGCGCGTGGTGCTCCCGCGTGGCCTGCCCGGCCCGCGACGGGGCTTGCCGACGCCCTCGAGTGCCTCCTTCACCTGCTCCAGATGGAGGTACTCCTCGACCTGCGGGCGCAGATCCTTCAATCGCTTCTCGAGCGCGCCGAGCTGCTCCGAGAGAAAGTCAGCCATTAACCATCCTCCATCTGAAAGGGTGAACTGGTGCGAAGGAAGATAACAGTAGTGGGTGCAGGCAATGTAGGTGCAACCGCCGCACAGCGGCTTGCAGAACGAGACTACGCGGACGTGGTGCTGGTGGACATAGTCGAAGGGCTGCCCCAGGGCAAGGCTCTCGACTTGAACCAATCCGGGCCGGTGGTTGGTTACGAGCCGAACATGGTCGGCACGAACGGCTACGAGGAGACATCCGGCTCCGACATCGTCGTAATCACATCCGGCTTCCCCCGTCAGCCCGGCATGAGCCGCGACGACCTGCTCGCCAAGAACAAGGAGATCGTCGGAGGTGTGGCGTCCGAGGTTAAGGATCGCTCACCCGATGCCATCGTCATCGTCGTCACCAATCCGCTCGACGCGATGTGTCACGTGACGTTCGACACCACGCAGTTCCCGCGCCAGCGGGTGATCGGGATGGCGGGCATCCTCGACTCCGCCCGGTTCCGCACGTTCCTGGCATGGGAACTGGGAGTCTCCGTCCGGGACGTCACCGGATTCGTGCTCGGGGGGCACGGCGACACGATGGTTCCCGTCGTCTCCTACACCAACGTCGCCGGCGTGCCGGTTAGGCAGAAGATCTCAGAGCAGCGGCTGGAGGAGATCGTGCAGCGCACCCGCGACGGCGGCGCCGAGGTGGTCAAGCTCCTCCAGAAGGGATCGGCCTACTACGCGCCCGCGGCCGCGGTGGCCGAGATGGTCGACTCGATCGTGTTCGACCAGAAGCGCGTGCTGCCGTGCGCCGCGCTGTGCCAGGGAGAGTTCGGAATCGATGGGCTGTTCGTGGGCGTGCCCGTGCGCCTGGGGGCCGAGGGGGTCGAGGAGATCGTGGAGATCGAGCTCGAGGACGACGAGCGCGCCGAGCTGGAGAAGTCCGCCTCCGCGGTACAGGAGCTGGTCGAGGCGCTGCGGACGGTCTAAGCGGCCGCTGTGTTAGCTCAGTGGGCCTATGGCCCACCTAGATCACACAGCGCGGCCAGAACCCACCCTTTATTGCCCTAACCTGCCCGTGTCCGGACAAGCCGCGGTACGAGCGGATCGACGAGCGCCAGGAGCACGGCGAGCGGCCCAGCGAACAACCGCACCAGCGCCCGCGAAACCGGCCCCCGCGCGATCCGCGGTCCGAGCACCGCGGCCACCGCCGCGAGGCCCGCCATCGGCCGGATGTGGACCACGAACTCGGAGATGAGGCCTTCGTCGTTCACGCGTACAAGGTCCACCGCGTCGATCTCGCGGCCCCGCACGCGAGCGCTGAACGCGAGTATCTGAGTGCCGTCGTCGGCTGCCGCCTCGGCCGTGTAGTGCAGGTCCTCGAAGGTCTCGATCACCGCCGCCATGAGGTCGCCCACCGCCTGGCGGCCCTCGAACTGCCCGACGATGATCGGCGAGCGAAGCACGATGTCCGGGGCGAAGGTGGCCACGGCAGCGGCGTTATCGCCGGCCTCCACCGCCGCCCGGAAGCGCCGCCTCGTCTCCGTGGGGTCCACGGACAGGGAAGTTACGCGCTACGCGAGTGCGGGTGTGTGACGGGCGTCCTCGATCTCGCTCGCGACGCGCCCGAGCGCCTTGTCGAGCGCGCCACCGGCCAGCAGCGTGTCGGTGGCATGGGCGATCACCCGGCCGATCAGGCCGCGGCCGGTGACCGACACGGTCGCCCAGACGTCGGTACCCGCCTCGTCCTCGAAGACCTCGTACTCGACCTCGATGTCGATCGGGCCGGATGCGGTGAGCGCGAACCGGCCGTCGCCTGCCGCTGACACGTCCACGTCGAACACCGTGCGCCGGCCGGCCAGGCGACCGGCGACGCGCGCGTGGCTGCCGGCCACGAGCCGCTCCCCGTCCAGTTCCTCGAGCTCGAAGTCGATCGGCGACCAGCGACGGATGATCTCGGGATCGCTCAGGACGTCGATCACGGCCTCCGGGCTTTCGCTGACTGACGTGTTGGTGGACCAGGTGCTCATGGCGAGCCTGCCCACTAGTTCGCCGGAGGGCGTGTGTTGGATCAGAGCGCGATGCCGCGCCGCGGCACCGGTGACGACTGGACGATGGACGTCGTTGTCTGGCCGTACGGCGTGAACCGGTCGATCAGGTCCTCGAGGTGGTGCACGTCGCGCACGTGGGCCTTGATGAAGAAGCAGTCATCGCCGGTGATCCTGTGACACTCGACCACCTCCGGCGTGGACCGGGCGAGGTCCGCGACCTTGTGCAGCTGGCGGGGGCTCGGGCGGACGCGGATGATCGACGTGAGGGCCAGGCCGAGGGCCTCCGGGCTCAGCTCGGTCCGGTGATCCACGATCACGCCGTCCGACTCGAGGCGCCGCAGGCGGTCGGCGACCGCGGGCGACGACAGCCCCACGCGGCGGCCGAGCTCGGCGAGCGACAGGCGCGCGTCGGCCTGGAGCTCGGCGAGCAGACGGTGGTCGGTCGTGTCTAAGGTGAGATCGCCGTTTCGCCGTTGATTCGCAGCCACTGCCGACAATATACCGCGTATAGACCCTGTACATAGCGGAGTTGGCGCGGAATAGTAAGGCCATGCGCCGCGTCGCAGCCGCACCTCCCCACGCGTACTTCGTGGTCAGTGCGATCTTCCATTACCTCGGGCCCGCGTTCGCCGTCCTCCTATTCGCGCGCGTGGGTGTGCTCGGGGTCGCCTGGCTGCGGATCGCCTCCGCCGCGGTGATCTTCGCGGTGTGGCGGCGGCCGTGGCGTGCATGGGCACCGCTCGACCGCTCGGGTCGGCGGCTGATCGTGTCGTGGGGGCTCGTGCTGGCGGTCATGAATTGCTGCTTCTACACGGCGATAGACCGCCTCCCGCTGGGGACCGTGGCCACCGTCGAGTTCCTTCCGGTGATCGCGCTCGCCGCATTCGGCGCACGAAACGCGCGAAACGCGGCTGCCCTCCTGCTCGCGGTACCGGGCGTCTATCTGATCACGGGTGCGCGCATCGGGGGCGAGCCGGTGGGGATTGCGTTCGCGTTCGCCAACGCGATCCTGTTCGCGCTCTACATCGTGCTTGCGCACCGGGTGGCGCGGCAC
This sequence comes from Actinomycetota bacterium, assembly GCA_005883295.1. GTDB lineage: Bacteria > Actinomycetota > Thermoleophilia > Solirubrobacterales > Thermoleophilaceae > AC-37. Next base: position 4,560 of record VAWV01000063.1, on the reverse strand, counting down.
CGCGGGATCAGCGGGATCGACGGGCTCGCGGTGTCGATGCTGGTGGCGTCGATCGCGGTCACGCCGCTCGCCGGCTGGCAGGTGATACCGGTCGCGCTCGACCCGGCGGCGCTCCTGGCCGGCGTGGGCGTGGGCGTCTCGTCGTCGGTGATCCCGTACGTCTTCGACCAGCTTGCGATGGCCCGGCTCAGCCGAGCCACCTACGCGCTGATGGTCTCGCTGCTGCCCGCGACGGCGACCGTGATCGGCGCGCTCGTGCTGGCCCAGGTCCCGTCCGTGCCGGAGGTCCTCGGTGTTGCGCTGGTGGTCGCCGGCGTGGCCGTGCACCGCGACCCCGAAGCGCCGTCCCGCGTTTCGGGGCGGCGTCCGGCGTTCAGCCGCTCCTCGCCTCGACCAGCCTCTTCAGGCGCTTGAGCGTGCGGTCCGCCTCGCGACCCGAGGCGGCCAGGATCGCCCTGCTCGCCAGCCTCCCCGCCGGCCCGCCCGGGAGCCCGTACTCGTTGCAGTAGGAGAACCTGGTGCCGCCGCCGTCGGCGGAGAGCTGGTACGTGGCCTTGGCCTTGCTGCCCATGGGCCCGCGTCCCTCCCACACGATCCGTTCCGGTCGCTTGGCCTCGATCACCGTCCAGCTGAGATGGAAGCGCCGCCCCGCCACCTTCATGCGCTGGCGCAGCCTGGCGCCGGGCTCGAGGTCGCCCTCCGGCGCCTCCTCGAGCTCCTCCTGGATCGTGACCCAGTCGCCGAGGCAGCTCGGATCGGCCAGCACGTCGTAGACGCGGTCGGGCGAGGCCTCGATCTCGATCTCGCGTTGCAGCTTGCTCATCGGGCAGCGAGCGGCTCGGCGCGCTCCCACTCGCGCAGTGCCCACTCCACCGCACGGTCGAACGAGCGGGGGCGAATCCGGAAGAGGCGCTTCGCATCGTCGTCGCGAGGGAGGAGGTCGGTCTCCAGGCTCTGCATGAGCGGCCGCACGAGCTCGAGCGGGTACCCCGCGACCGCGCTTACGACCGCGCTGGCCGCGGGCGTCTGCGACAGGCGCAGCCCGAGCGGCGCGCGGCCGACGCCCATGAGGTCGGCGATGCGGCGGATCATGTCGCCGTACGACAGCACGTCGGGGCCGGCGATGTCGAGCGAACGCCCGGCTGCCTCGGGCACGAGCGGCGCGCGCGCCAGGTACTCGATCGCATCGCGCTCGTCGATCGGCTGCGTGCGGTGGCGGCGCCACGCCGGGAACGGGAGCAGTCGCAGACGCTCGACCAGCCGCACGAGGATGCGGAAGGAGTCGGAGCGCGCGCCGATGACGATCGAGGCGCGGAGGGCGATCGACTTCGGTGATGCATCGAGGAGGATCCTCTCCACCTCGAGCCGTGAGCGCAGGTGGGGCGACAGCGTCGTGCCCGGCGCGGGCGCCATCCCACCGAGGTAGACGACGCGCTCGACCCCCGCGCGGCTCGCCGCGGCGGCGAAGTTGCGCGCGGCCCGTCTGTCGCGGGCGCCGAACGACGCGCCCCCGTTCGGCCCGGCCGCCGGCGCCTCCATCGAGTGCACTAGGTAATACGCGCTGGCGGTGCCGTCGAGCGCTGCGTCGAGGCCCTCGCCGCTCACCACGTCGCCGCGGACCACCTCGACGTCGGCTTGGACCGCAGCGGGGTCGCGCGCCATTGCGCGCACCGGCCTGCCCTCGCGCAGAAGCCGCTCGAGCAGGCGGCCGCCGACGTATCCGGTGGCTCCGGTCACGAGCTCCATCCCGTCGAGCTTATGGGTGCTCCGGGTGGGGGGTCCGGTCCCCCGCGGTCCGGGGGGCCCGCCGCCACGACCGGCCGGGGGTCTCGTCGTTCCCGCAAAGAGCGATCGGCGACCGGCGCCGATCGCGAAAACCCCCCAGATAGCGGATAGAGGAAAAGCCCCGGATTTGCGACAACGCCCCTAGCAAGGGGAGGACAAATGGTGCAGGATGTTCAGCGCTCGGTTGGACCTGCTGGACCTGTTTGGACTCGGACCTCAGGGGAGGATCGGATGGCGAAGGCCAAGGCGCCTGCGTGCGATAACTGCTACTTCGGCAAGAACATGCTCTGCGCGCTCAACCTTGGTCGTCCGTGTCCCACGTACCGCCCCGCCGACCGCGGCCTGAAGCCCGAGCGCCAGCTCGCCTTCGTCTTCCGTGCCGAGCGGACCCGGGCCGTCTACGCGTTCCCGCAGCCGCGCTAGCGCCGCACCGCGGGGCCCAGACGCAGCCAGGACGGCCCGCCCCGGTTTAGACTCGCGCCGCAATGCGGCTGACCGTTCTCGGCAAGTCGCCGTCCTGGCAGGACGCTGGCGGAGCCTGCTCGGGCTACCTTGTCGAAGAAGGGCCGGCGTGCGTCGTGGTCGACTGCGGGAACGGGGTGTTCTCGAAGCTGCGGCGCTTCCGCGACTACACGCGCGTGGACGCCGTGGTGATCTCGCACCTCCACGCCGACCACTTCCTCGACCTCATCCCGTTCGCCTACGCGCTCACCTACGCGCCGCGGCAGCAGCCGGTCCCGGTCGACCGCTGGCCCGGGACCGAGGCGCCGGCTCGGCCCCGGCTCCTCGCGCCGCACGGCGCCGTGGAGACGTTCCGCCGGGTCGTGGGCGCGTGGGGCAACGAGGACCTGATCGAGAACGCGTTCACGATCGAGGAGTACGGCGGCGAGGATCGTCCGACCGTGGGGCCGCTTCGCCTCAGCTTCAGGTCCGTGCCGCACTTCCTCGAGACCTACGCCATCCGCGTGGAGTCGTCGCAGAACGGCGGGTCGCTCGCGTTCGGCGCGGATAGCCGACCCACCGTGGACCTCGTGGAGTTCGCGCGCGGCGCGGACCTGCTCCTGATCGAGGCCACGCTGCCGCGGCCCGAGCGCTCGGGACAGCGGGGCCACCTCACCCCACGCGAGGCCGGCGAGCACGGCAAGGCCGCCGCCGCGCACCGCGTGGTGCTCACGCACATCTCCGACGAGCTGGATGCGCTTTGGGCCCGGTCGGAGGCGGCCGACGCCTTCGGGGGGCCGGTCGAGGTGGCGCGCGAGGGCGCCGTCTACAGGCTCTGATTCCCTGCCAGCGCCGCTCAGTAGCGCGGCGCGAGGCGGGTACCCTAGCCCGGGATGCCGGCCGAGCGTGACCTCTTCGCGAACTTCGAGCGCATGCGGCGCGAGATCGACCAGCTGTTCGGCGACGTCTTCGAACGCGGCCCCCGCGGCGGCCGGCGCCAGTTCTCCCCGAACGTCGACGTGTACTACTGCGGCCAGCCGCCGCGCGCGATCGTCAAGGCGGAGCTCGCCGGCGTGGGCACCGACGACGTCGCGCTCGAGATCCGCGGGCGCCAGCTGATCATCCAGGGCGAACGCCGGGCGCAGGAGTCCGAGGGCCGCCTCTACCAGCAGGTGGAGATCCCGCACGGGCCCTTCCGGCGCGTGGTCGAGCTCGGCGCGGACGTGGTCGCCGACGAGGCCACGGCCACCTACGACGACGGGATCCTGCGCGTGGAGATCCCGATCGCGGCGCCCGCCGACGAGAAGCGCCAGGTGCCGATCGCGCGCGAGCAGAACGGGGACGCATGAGCATCCAGATCGGGTCCCCGCGCGGCGCGGAGCAGCCGGCCGCCGAGGCGGGGCTGCCGGAGGGCCTCCCGGTGCTGCCGCTTCGGGAGGTCGTGCCGTTCCCCGACGCGCTCACGCCGCTGGCGATCGGGCAGGAGCGGTCGGTACAGCTCGTGAACGACGTGCTCGGCGGAGAGCGGATGCTGGCGATGGTCGCCTCGCGCAACGCCGATGAAGAGGTGCCGGGACCTGACGACCTCTACGACGTGGGCGTCGCCGGAACGGTGGCCCGCATGCTCAAGGTGCCCGACGGGACGCTGCGGATCCTGGTGCAGGGAGGACCGCGGATCCGGCTCGCCGAGTACGTGGCCACCGACCCGTACCTGGTCGCACGGATCGTCGAGGAGCCCGACGTCGTCGACGACACGCCGGAGATCGAGGCGCTCGCGCGGAACGTCCAGTCGACCTTCGCCGAGATCATCCAGCAGGTCCCCTACCTGCCGGAGGAGCTCCAGATCGCGGTCACGAACGTGGACGACCCCTCCGAGCTCTCATACATGATCGCCGGCGCCCTCCGGATCAAGACCGAGGAGCGGCAGGAGCTGCTCGAGCAGCGCAACCTCGCCAAGCGGCTGCGCCGGCTGTCCGAGATCCTCGCGCGCGAGGCCGAGCTGATCTCGATCGGCACCCGCATCCAGTCGCAGGTCCAGTCCGAGCTCGAGAAGGGCCAGCGCGAGTACTTCCTCCGCCAGCAGCTGAAGGCGATCCAGGAGGAGCTCGGCGAGACCGACGAGCAGGCCGCGGAGGCAAAGGAGCTACGCGACCGGATCGAGGCCGCGGAGCTCCCGGATGAGGCGCGCAAGCAGGCCGAGCGCGAGCTCCAGCGCTTCGAGCGCCTCCCGCCGCAGTCGGCCGAGCACGGGGTGATCCGCACCTACCTCGAGTGGATCCTGGAACTGCCCTGGTCCAGGGTGTCGGAGGACAGCCTCGACCTTCCGAAGGCGCG
>VAWV01000101.1 GCA_005883295.1 Actinomycetota bacterium | reverse complement strand
GACCGGCAGGAACACCAGGAGCAGCGCGTACAGCTGCCCGCTGAGCCGGCCCGCGCCGAGCTCGCGCGCGATCGCCCACACGGCGAGTGCGAGCGCGGCTAGGTAGGGCACGTCGACGAGCCGCACCAGGAAGTCGCTCCTCCAGGGCAGCGAGGCGGCAAGCAGCAGTACGTCGCCGTTGTTCGGGTAGTAGCCGGACATGTGTCCGGGATAGAGCGACAGGATCGGCCACAGCGACCCGTGCTGGATCCAGCTCGCCACCGCGGGCTCGTGGAACTCCATGAAGTCCACCTGGGTGACCGCGGTGGTGACCGCAGTCGAGAGGTAGGCCACGACGACCGCGCACGCGTAGAGCGTGAGCACCCACGTGGCCACCGGCGCTCGCCCGCCGCCGGGTCGGGGGCCAACCACGGCGCGGGGCCGGCGCCTCGACAAGAGCAGCGCGCCGCCGGCCAGAAGCGCCGCGGCGACGAGCACCGAGCCCCTGGACAGCACGCCAAGGCAGAGAGGGATCACGTGGCACGCGAGAAGGCCGGCGGTGAACAGCGCCACGAGCGCCAGCACCCGGTCCACCCCGCGCAGGTGGGGCAGCAGGGTCCGTGCCACGAGCCGGGTCGCCAGGGCCACCAGCCCCGCGACCGCGGCCAGGTCAGCGGCGCCGGCTATGTACTCGCCGAAGCTCACCGTACGCGTTCGCCAGCGCCAACCCGCCGAGCATGATCAGGAAAGGCTCGATCGGGGCCCGGATGCGATTGCCCGAAACCACCAGCACCGCGGTGGCGAGGAAGAGGGGCACCAGCCACAGCGTGGCGGGGGCGGCGCGGGCCGCCCGGGTGGCACCTCCTGCGATCGCCAGAAGCACGAGCACCGCGAAGCCGGCGATCCCGAGGTCGGCCACGCCGCCGCTGATGCCCGTCTCATTGAGGAAATTCCGCTTGCCGAACCCGGACCGGCCGCAGCCCAGGCGCTCGAGGTAGAGCATCCGCATCGTGTTGCAGTACGCGACCTTCGCGACGTAGGAGGGGTGCGCCCGCACGTAGCGGAGGCTCGATCGCAGCATCGTCGACGCCAGGCCGGGGTCGCTGGTCGCCCGCCGGATGAGTGCGGCGTTGTGGGGATCGTCCTGCGCCGGTATCCACCCGGCCGGGTAGGCCTGGCTGCGGGCCGACGTGGCGTTGTAGGTGCCCGCCAGCGTGTAGCCGGCCTCCGTGCTCACCGGCACGAAGGCGTGGAGCGCCACCGCGTTGCGAACGGTCCACGGTGCGACCACGAGCACCGCGCCCGCGAGCAGCACCGCCGGCATGGCGAGCGCAGCACGCGACAGCCGCGGCCTCGCCGTCCAGACGAGCAGGCAGAGGGCCGGAAGCACGGTGAAGCCGTTGCTGCGGGTGAGCCATGCCAGCCCGGCGAACACCCCGCTGAGAACCGCCCATCGGAGCGCGTGGACCGGACCGGCACGGGTACGTAGCGCCGCGGCCACCGCGCCGAGCACGAACGCGATGAAGAGCGGCTCCGAGAACAGGCTGACCCCGACGATCACCAGCGGTGGGTACACGGTCGCGAGGGCGAGCGCGGCGATGCCCGCACGCCGGCCCCACAGCTGGAACGCGACGAGCCCCGTAAGCGCCACGACCGCCGTACCGACGAGCGCCTGGGCGACCCGGCCCGCGTCGGCCTGGTGCGGATCCGGCTGGTAACCGCCCACGTACACGCGCCAGCCGGGCGGCGGGTGCGCCCCGCCGCGCACCGCGTACACCGCCCCCAACAGCGCCGGGAAGCCGGGCGGTCTGTACGCCGTCGAGCCGCCGTACGGTGCGAACGGGTGCGGGTAGCCGTGACCGGTCGCGATCGACCGCGCGTAGCGGTCGTAGTCGCGCGGGTCGAAGGCGAGCGGCGTGCCGAACGACGCCACCGCGGCCACCACCCGCACGGCGAGCGCGAACACGACGAGCGCCGCGGCCAGGCGCACCGGCGCCCTCACAGCACGAGCGTCCGGTAGCGGAGGCTCCCCAGGAGGAACGTGCCGACCTCGGCGATCTCCACCACCCAGTGCCCCGGGGTCTCGCGGATCGCGCGCAGCTGGGCGCGCCTGTCCGGTCCATGGCGCCACCGCTCGAGGCTCGCGTACGGCAGGACCCCCAGGAGCGCCCAGGGGCGGCGGCGTGCATTCGAGAGCGCCAGCAGGGCGAGCAGCGCGCGGGAGTGCTCGGGCTTGTAGAAGAGGCCCCACTCGCAGTACTGGCGCAGCCGGGGCTGTCGCTTCACCAGGTAGACCAGGTGCCGCCACTTGTGCTGCGAGTTGATCTTCTCGAGCAGGGGCATGGCGTCGACTGCGTGATAGGTGACCGCATCGGGTGCGGCCACCACCTGACACCCGGCGTCCCGCGCGCGGATCGAGAGGTCCACGTCCTCGCCGGTGAGGATCCGCTCGTCTAACCCCCCGATTCGCTCGAGCAGCGCGCGCTCGTACAGCACGTTGCACGTCTGCATGTAGCGGTCCGGCGGCTCCGCCCAGATGGTGCGGACGTGCGGGTAAGCGAGCAGGTGCTCGTCGAGGGGATCAGGACAGGTTGCGCCCTGCACGATCGCCCCGTGCACGTGGCGCGCCACCAGACGCTCCAGCCATTCCGGCGCCGGCCTGCAGTCGTCGTCCGTGAACGCGATGAGCCGGCCGCGCGCCGCCCGCCAGCCCGCGTTCCGCTGACGGGAGGCGCCCGCCGACGACGGATCGATGGCCACCGGGCGCAGCACCCCGGCGCGGGTGAGCTCGTGGCCGGCGAAGAGCACCTCCCCCAGCTCGGACCCGTAGGTGTGCGGGACGACGACCTCCCAGCGATCCCGGGGGAGCGTCTGCTCGGCGAGCGCATCAAGCAGGACGCGCAGACGCCACGCCCGCGCGTGCGAAGGCACCACCACGCTCGCCTCCACGTCGTTGCGGGAGGGCACGGCGCCGGAAGTCTATGCTCGCCCAGCCTTGCGAGTGCTGGCCGCCGGCAACATGTATCCGCCGCACAGCTTCGGGGGATATGAGCTCGTCTGGCGCTCGGCGATGCGCCATCTCGAAGCCCGAGGCCACGAGGTCCTGGTCCTCACCAGCGACCTCGACTTCGGCAGCTCCGAGCCGGACGACCCGAACGTGCGGCGTGAGCTGCGGCTGTACTGGCGCCGGCACTACCTGCCGGAGATGACCGCGGTGGAGCGGCTCCGCCTCGAGCGTCACAACGCGCGCGTCTTCCAGCGCCACCTCAGGGAGCTGAGGCCGGACGTGGTCTCCTGGTGGGCGATGGGCGGAATGTCGCTCTCGCTGATCGAACGCGCGCGTCGTGCCGGCATCCCGGCGGTCGGGTTCGTCCACGACGACTGGCTCTACTACGGGCCGCTCATGGACGGCTGGCTGCGGCCCTTCCGCCGCCGCTGGCGCCGCCTCGCCGCGGTCGCCGACCGCATCACGGGGATCCCCACCCGTGTCGACTTCGAGCGCGCGGCACGATACGCGTTCGTGAGCGAGGCCACGCGGCGTGCCGCGCAGAAGGCCGGGGTGGATCCGCCGCACGTGGCCATCGCGCACTCGGGCATCGACCCCGCCTACATCGATCCCGCTCCCGAGCGCGAGTGGACCTGGTCGCTCCTGTACGTCGGCCGGATCGACGAACGGAAGGGCGTTCACACGGCGGTCGTCGCGCTCGCCCATCTTCCCGACGCCGCCCAGCCTGACGAGGTCCGCGCCGCGTACGCGGACGCCGACGCGGTGGTCTTCCCGGTGATCTGGGAGGAGCCCTGGGGGCTCGTGCCGCTCGAGGCGATGGGGCGCGGCCGGCCCGTGGTGGCGACCGGTCGCGGCGGTTCGGGGGAGTACCTGCGCGACGGCGAGAACGCGCTGCTCTTCGAGGCGGGCGACGAGCGGGCGCTGGCGCAGGCGGTGAAGCGCCTGGCGGGCGACCCACCCCTTCGCCGGCGCCTCCGCGAGGCGGGCCTCGAGACCGCCGCGCGCCACACGGACGTCGAGTTCAACGCCGCTGTGCTGCGGGAGCTCGAGGCCGCCGTGCAGGCCTGACTACGATGGCCGAGATGGCGATCCGGCGTGTCGCACGGGGAGTCCGCAGGCGCGTCCGTGGACCGGCACGCGAGGTTCCGCCGACCGGGTCGATCGAGAAGGAGCTGGCGCCGCTCGAGGCCGTGGATCGGCGGATCGTGGAGCGCGCCCTCCCCTACACGATGACCGGGGTGCCGCGCCTCGCCGCCCTGGTCGGCGCCGTGCGCTACTGCGTTCGGCGTGGCGTGCCCGGCGCGCTCGCCGAATGCGGCGTGTGGCGCGGAGGCTCGGTCCTGGCGATGGCGCTGACGCTCGTCGAGCTTGGCGAGACCGACCGCGACCTGTACCTCTACGACACCTTCGACGGCATGACTGCGCCGAGCGAGCACGACGTGTCCGACTTCGACCCGCCCGCACTCGAGACGTGGTCCGGCGCCACACGCCGCGGCGAGCGGCCCTGGTCGGACATCCTTGGGGTTGAGGGGTTCGATGAGAACGCGGTGCGCGAGCTCCTGGTCTCCGCGGGCTACCCGGCGGAGCGCGTGCACGTGGTGGCCGGCTCGGTGGAGGAGACGCTGCCACGGCACGCGCCCGAGGCCCTGGCACTCCTACGGCTTGACACCGACTGGTACGAGTCGACCCGGCACGAGCTCGAGCACCTCTACCCGCGCCTCGCCGCCGGCGGCGTGCTGATCGTCGACGACTACGGGCACTGGAAGGGCGCCCGGCGCGCGGTGGACGAGTACTTCGCCTCGAAGCCGCCGCTGCTGCTCAGCCCGATCGACTACACGGCCCGGATCGCGGTCAAGCACTAGTAGACGGGCCTGCGGAGGAGGCGGCGCACCACGTTTGCCGGGGTCCTCCCCTGTGTCTCTACCTCCGGCCACGGTGTCGCCCGCCTGTGCCGCATGTACAGCTCGCGCCCCTCGTGCCCGAACAGGTAGTGCCACGGCTTGTTCACGCTCGGACCCTCGAAGTGGCGGATGGCGGGCCGGCGGAGCGCCTCCTCGAGCGCGGCGGAGCCGAACACCTCAGCGGCCCACGGGAACCGGAAGCTGCTCATCACGTTCCAGCGCGGGTGGAGTGGGAGCCGTTTGGGTCCGAGGATCACGTTCAGCGTGTCCTGGTCGGGCCACTCGATCCAGTGGGCGTTCCCGACGGCGTACCGCCGCAGCGTGTCGGTGCAGTGGTCCCGCCTCATCTCGTCGAGGTTCATCAACAGCACTCCGCTGTTGAAGTAGGACCCGGCGCCGGAGAGGCCAAGCCTGTGCGGCCGGTGTGCGTGGCTGTCCTGGAGCACGTTCGTGACGGCCGCGAGGTAATACCCGTCGAGGTCGATCTCGACGAGCGGCTCGAGCGAATCGGTCACGATCGTGTCCACGTCCAGGTAGAGGACGCGGTCCGTGTCCGGCAGCAGCTCGGGCAGCAGGATGCGGTACCACATCGCCGCCGTGAACTCGGGCATGACGGGCATGCCGGCCACCCGCTCCGGCGGGATCTCGGTGAACTCGATCTGGATGGCCGACTCGCTCACCATCCGGGCGATCGCGTCGCGATCCGCCCTCGGAAAGGTCGGGCCATGCAGGTAGTGCACGCGCACCTCGAGCCCCGACGAGTGCTCGGCGATCGAGTGCAGCAGCGCCGCGCTGTGCGCCGAGTAGGCGCCCTCCACGGCGCACGCCACCCGCAGCGCGCCCGCCACTAGCCCCGCCGCTCGAACAGGTGGAAGTGGTCCTGCACGCGAACCAGCTCGCGCACGGCGGGGTCCTCGAGCGCCGGCTCGCGCGTCACCAGCCGGTATCCGGCACGCTCGAGCACGGGCATGAAGTCACGCCGCTCGCCGCCCGGCTCGAGCGTGAGCAGCTCCGTCGGCTCGTTGGGGACGACGAACAGGAGCGGCACTGCCAGGCGCTGCAGCAGCTGCACCCACCACTCGACCGCCGCGTAGGGGATCTCCGAGAACGAGTGCACGCCGATCGCGAGGTCGAAGGAGCCAGGCTCGAGCTCGGCGTCGATCGCGCTGAGCGGAACCGCCCGCGCCCGCGGCTTGCATCCTCTGAAGCCGAGGTAGTAGTCGCTGACGAACGTGGACTCCGGGATCGCATCCACGCAGCAGTAGTCCTCGAGCTGGGGGTAGGCGGACACCATGCGGTGCGCAAGCCGCCCGTAGCCGGCGCCGATGTCGAGCGCGGTGAAGCGGGCGCGCTCCGAGAGCTTCAGCTGCCGCTCGAGGAAGAGGATCTCGTTGACCGAGTCGAGGAGGTCGCGGCTGAACGTTCCGTAGCCGGGATACGAGTACGTCCAGCAGCCGAAGGCCCCGTCTTCGCCGAGCGTCTCGAGAAGCGACCGGGTGTCCCGCTTCTGGATCTCGCGCATGAAGATGAAGTACTTGAGCGCGGTGATCCGCGGCAGCTCGCGGTAGTGCCAGGTGATCATCGTCTCGCCGCGGAAGTGGCGCAGGTCGAGGAAGGACTCGACCTCGTCCCGCGTCCATCGGGACGAGGCGAGCACCGGCAGGTCCAACCGGGCGTAGCTGTCCCGAAGCTCGCGCAGGCGCGGGTGGTCCGGTGACAGCTCCTGTTCCGCGCCCGGCGGCAGTGGGACCGAGTCGTCGTGCAGGCTGGTGATGTAGTGCCAGTCCTCCGGACTCAGCCGGATCAGGTCCGGGTGCGGCTGCGGAGCGCGTGCCCGCCGGAACGGCAGGCGGCGGTAGCCGCGGGGTGGGAGCAGGTTCCTCACTCCTCGTGCACGGAGACCCCGGGGAGCGCCGGACGCACGCGCTCCCACGTGCGCCGGAGCCTCGGGTCCGCGTCATGCGCGAGGCAGAACGTGTCGAAGTGCTCCTCCATGGTGCCGTAGCCG
>VAWV01000048.1 GCA_005883295.1 Actinomycetota bacterium | reverse complement strand
GCGCGCGGTCCGTACAGGTGTGCGCCAGCCGGTGAGCCCGCGCATCGCCGGGCGCCCCGACCGGGTCGCCATGTGGGCGGTCCTGCTGGGCCTCTTCCTCACGGCGGTCGCGGCCGCCACCGGGCACGCCTAAGCCTCCCCCCGCCCGCCTCGGCCGCATCCAAAACGCGTCCCGGCCCGTATACCTCGGGTGCGACGGCCCCCGGGCTGAAGAGCGCGTCCCACGGCTCGCAACCGCAGAGCGAACCTTCGTTCGGCCACGTATACTTACAAGACGTAAGCAACTAAGCAGAGAGTAAGCAGATGAAGAAGGCCAAGGAGAGCAGGTTCCATGTCCACGACGAGCTGACCGCGCCCGAGCGAAGCCTGCCCGTGCTCAAGGGTGCGCTGTCGAGCGGCGGGCAGCTCTCGAACTTCCTCGGGGTGCTCGCCGGGGCGCCCGCCGTGCTGCGCGCCTACGCGCGCTTCCGCTCCGAGCTGCGTCAGGGCAGCCTGCCCCTCAAGTCGCAGCAGCGGATCGCGCTCGCCGTCGCCGAGCACGAGCGCAGCGAGTACTCGCTGGCAAGCCTTCTGCGCACCGCGCGCGACGCCGGTCTCGGGCTCGACGAGATCGAGCTGGCCAGGCGCTTCGAGTCCGCGGACCTGCGCGAGGCGGCGCTCCTGCAGTTCGCTCGCGGCGTGCTCGAGAGCTCCGACGTCCCGCCCCTCCACCTCCACGAGGAGGCCCGTGAGGCCGGCTGGACCGACGAGCAGCTGCTCGAGACGATCGCCCACGTGGGTCTGGGCGTGCTCACCAGCCTGATCACCCGCGGCGGGAACCTGCCACTCGATGGATCGGCCGAACAGGGCCGCCTGGTGCAGGCCGCGTAGGCCCCGGCGAGCCTCCTAGCTACGATCTACGTATGGCCGCCCGCGGAGGAGGAGCGACCGTGACCCGACCGCGGGTCGCGACAGCCACCCGTGAGACGCCGCGACCCGCCCGCTCGGTCTGCTGCTCGCTGTACCACCGCGCCGTCGAGCTGGTGGGTAAGCGCTGGACGGGCGCGATCCTGCTCGTCCTTCTCGACGGGCCGGCGCACTTCTCGGAGATCCGCGGACTGGTCCCCGACATCTCCGACCGCCTCCTCTCCGAGCGCCTGAAGGAGCTCGAGTCGGAGGGCATGGTCGAGCGGCGGGTGATCGACGGTTCTCCGGTCCGGGTCGAGTATGAGGTGACCGCGAAGGGCCGCGCGCTCGAGCCGACGGTACGCGCGCTCAAGGCCTGGGCGCGCGAGTGGCTGGACGACTGACTCAGTCGCCGCACTCAAGCTAGCCTTCCGCGCCTCGCCGCCGACCCGCGATTCGCGAAGGAGCCCGCACGATGGCCGACCAGCCGAAGACCGCCGATGACGTGAAGGCCCTCGTCCAGGACCGGGAGATCCGATTCATCCGCCTCTGGTTCACGGACATCCTGGGCCAGCTGAAGAGCTTCTCGATCAACGCGCAGGAGCTCGACGATGCTTTCGAGGGGGGAATGGGCTTCGACGGCTCCTCGATCACCGGCTTCAACGCGATCGAGGAGTCCGACATGATAGCCATGCCGGATGCGGGCACGTTCGCGGTGCTCCCGTCGACGCCTTCAACGTCGGCCCCGAGCTCGAGTTCTTCTACTTCCGGAGCGCCCAGCTGAACGGAAACGATCCCGAGATCCTCGACGAGGGCGGCTACTTCGACCTCACCACGCTCGACGCGGGCTCCGACGTCCGGCGCGAGACCGTGCTCGCCCTCGAGCAGCTCGGCATCCACGTGGAGTACACGCACCACGAGGTCGGCCCCTCGCAGCACGAGATCGACATGCGCTACGCGCCGGCGCTGAAGATGGCCGACGACTGCATGACGTACCGGATCACCGTGAAGGAGTACGCCATGAAGTACGGGTGGCACGCGACCTTCATGCCCAAGCCCCTCTTCGGCGAGAACGGGTCCGGCATGCACACCCATCAGTCGCTCTTCAAGGAGGGCCGCAACGCCTTCTACGACGCTGACGACCAGTACTTCCTCTCACCCACGGGGAAGGCGTTCATCGCCGGCCAGCTGCGGCACGCCCGGGAGATCTCCTCGATCTTCGCCCAGTGGGTGAACTCCTACAAGCGGCTGGTGCCCGGGTTCGAGGCGCCGGTGTACGTCGCCTGGTCGCGGCGCAACCGCTCGGCGCTCGTCCGCGTCCCGCTCTACCACCCCGGAAAGGAGCAGGCCACGCGCATGGAGCTCCGCTGCCCGGACCCGGCGTGCAACCCATACCTCACGTTCGCGGCCCTGCTGCAGGCCGGCCTCGAGGGGATCGAGAAGGGCTACGAGCTGCCGGAGCCGATGGAGCGCAACCTCTACCACCTGTCGCCGGACGAGCGGAAGCGCCAGGGCATCGAGCAGCTGCCCGAGACCCTCGGCGAGGCGATCGAGCTCACCGCGGAGTCCGAGCTGGTGCTGCGCACGCTCGGCGAGCACATGTTCAACCGCTACGTCGAGATCAAGCGCAAGGAGTGGGAGGACTACCGGATCCAGGTCTCGCGCTGGGAGCTGGATCGGTACCTGGCGGTGTTGTAGGGCTCAGTCCAGCAGGGCCTCGAGCTCGGCAGGCTCCGTCACCGGCCGCTGGCAGCTGAAGTGCTCGCACACGTACGCCGCCGCGCGGCCGTCGACCGGCTCGCGGCCGGCCAGCAGCGGCACCCCGTCCGCCTCGCCGCCGGCCAGCACGATGTGCGGGCGGAAGCGGGCGCGCACGACCCGTTCGAGAGGGCGGGTGTCCTCGCCCGCGAGGGCCACCTCCCTCACCGTCGCCAGGTGGAAGTCGAGCGCCTGTAGGAAGTGGGGGAAGGCCTGCGGCTGCCGCGGTGCGATCGGGTGCAGCAACCGCAGCACCCCGAGCGCCCGGCGCTCGTACTCGTGCTCTCCTGTGAGCGCCGCAAGCCTGAGCAGTCCGTAGGCGGCGCTCGAGTTTCCGGCGGGGATCGGATTGTCCTCGAGGTCCTTCCGGCGTGTCACGAGCCGCTCGTGGTCCGAGGAGGTCTCGAAGAACCCGCCCCGGTCCTCGTCGGCGAAGCGCTCGATCATCGCGTCCGCGGTGGCGCGCGCCGCGCCGAACCAGCGCGGGTCGAAGGTGGCCTCGTAGAGCGTCAGGAGCGCCTCGACCAGGAAAGCGTGGTCCTCGAGGTACGCGTTGAGCTTCGCCGTCCCGTCCTTGAAGCTGCGCAGCAGGCGCCCGTCCGCCTCGCGGAGGTCGCGCTGGACGAACTCGGTGCAGCGCACCGCCGCGTCCACGTAATCGCTGCGCTCGAGCGCCGAGCCGGCGTCGGCCAGGGCGGCGATCGCCAGCGCGTTCCACGCCGTCAGGCGCTTGTCGTCGAGGCCGGGCCACGTTCGCTCGGCCCGCGTCTCGTACAGGCGGCGGCGGATCTCGTCGATCGCCGCGGGCGGCTCGTCCCCGCGCGTGAGGATGTTGCGGCCCTCGAAGTTCCCGCCTTCGGTCGCGCCGAAGTAGGCGATCGCGGCGTCGGCGTCGGCGCCAAGCACCGAGCGCAGCTCCGCGATCGTCCACACGTAGAACCTGCCCTCCTCGCCCTCGGAGTCGGCGTCGAGCGCCGAGTAGAAGCCGCCCTCGGGCCCGCGCATCTCGCGGAGCATCCAGTCGAGCGTCTCCTCGCAGACGCGCCGGAGGAGCTCGTCACCTGTGACCTGCCAGCCGTGCAGGTAGGCCCGCGCGAGGAGCGCGTTGTCGTACAGCATCTTCTCGAAGTGGGGGACGAGCCACCGGTCGTCGACCGAGTAGCGGGCGAACCCGCCGCCCACCTGGTCGTACATCCCGCCGCTCGCCATCGCACGGAGCGTGTGCCCGGTCATCTCCTGCTCCCCCCGCCTCAGCAGGAACTCGATCGCCGAGGCGGGCGGGAACTTGGGTGCGCCGCCGAAGCCGCCGTGCCGCTCGTCGTAGCGGCCACGGAGCTCCTCCACGGCCGCGTCCAGCGCGCGCGCGTCGAGCTCCTCCTGCGACGGCCGCAGCACCGCCCCGCCGGCCAGCCGCTCCGCCACGCGCTCGCCGCCCTCGCGGATCTGATCGCGGTTCACGTCCCACGCCTGGGCCACGCCGGTGAGCACCCGCCGCCAGCTCGGCAGTCCCCCGCGGTCCTCGGGCGGGAAGTACGTGCCCGCGTAGAACGGGATCTGGTCGGGCGTGAGGAACGCGTTGAGCGGCCAGCCCCCGTGCCCGGTCATCGCGATGCACGCCTCCATGTAGATGGCGTCGATGTCAGGGCGCTCCTCGCGGTCGAGCTTGATGCAGACGAAGCGGTCGTTCATCAGCGCCGCCGTCTCCCGGTCCTCGAACGACTCGCGCTCCATCACGTGGCACCAGTGGCAGGCGGAGTACCCGATCGAGAGCAGGATCGGCTTGTCCTCATCCCGCGCCCGCGCCAGCGCCTCCTCGCCCCAGGCGTACCAGTCGACGGGGTTGTCCTTGTGCTGGAGGAGGTAGGGAGAGGTCTCGTTCGCCAGCCGGTTTGCCACTACTTCGAGGCTACCCGGAGCCGCGCAGCAGCGCCCGCCGGATCTTGCCGCTCGCGGTCTTCGGCAGGGCGTCCGTGAAGTCGACGATGCGCGGGTACTTGTAGGGCGCCGTCTGCGCCCGTGCGTGCGCCTGCAGCTCGCGCACGAGCGCCTCGGTCGGCTCGTGGCCCTCGCGCAGCACGACCACCGCCCTGACCACCGACCCTCGCTCCTCGTCCGGCGCCGCCACCGCCGCCGCCTCGGCCACGGCCGGGTGGGAGACCAGCGCGGACTCCACCTCGAACGGACCGATCCGGTAACCCGCGGAGATGATCACGTCGTCCGAGCGGCCCTCGAACCAGAGGTAGCCGTCCTCGTCCTGGCGGACCCGGTCGCCCGTGCGCCACGTGCCCGGACCGCCGTCGAGGAAGAACGTCGGAACCGTCGACGGGTCGACACACAGCTCATCGTCCTCGACCCACAGCCGGAAGCCCGGCAGCGGCAATCCCATCGAGCCGGGCCTCACAGGCGGGCCGATCGGCATCCCGGTGAGCGCGCCCGTCTCGGTCTGTCCGTACCCGTCGTGGACCTCGAGCCCCGTGGCGTCGCGCCACAGGTGCACGATCTCGGGATTGAGCGGCTCGCCCGCCGCCACCGCGTGCCGGAGCGATGGGAGCGGCCTCAGCTCGGCGCGCTTGGCCACCGCGCGGTACTCGGTCGGCGCCATGCACAGCACCGTCACGCGCTCCCGCTCCACGACGTCGAGCCGCCGCTCGGCGCCGACTTCGACCATCCGCTCGCCGCCGTGCACCAGCACAGGTCGTCGGGCCGCGCCCCGAACCAGTGCTCCGCCTGCACCCGCTGCCCGTCCAGGTAGCGCTGGCCGTGCCGGATCGGCTTGGGCTCTCCCGCGGTGCCCGAGGTGAACGTGATGAGCGCCGGATCGGTTGGAGCGAGCTCGGCGGCCGGGGCGGGATCGGCATCGAAGAGCCGCTCGTCGGGTACGGCAGCGACCGGTCCGTCGAAGCCGCTGCGCTTCACCTCCTCGACGTCGCGCTCGTCGCACAGCACGATTCGAGGGTCGACCCGCTCGATCCGCATCGCCAGGTCGGCGGCCCGGAGCTGCTCGGTGCATGGCAGCGCCACGGCTCCGATCCGGAAGCACGCGACCATCGCGTAGACCCATTCCGGGCGGTTCCCGATGACCGTGATCACGACGTGCCCCGGTCCGATGCCGCGCGCGAGCAGCCACCCGGCCAGCCGCGCGGAGCGGTCGGAGACCTCCCCGAACTCGATCTCCCGCCGCGACCCGTCGGCGGCCAGCGCGACGAGCGCGGTCCGCGCCCGCGGCGCCGAGTCGACCACGTCGCGAGCGAAGTTCACCGGCCTGATCGTAACTTGTGACTTTCCGCTCTAGCGCGCGGTTTTGAGGTTTAGCGCCCGTTGCAGGGCGGGAAGAACCTGCGGCGAATATTCAGTCGCGGCGGTCTGCTAGGTTGCCGCGCACGCCGAATCCGCTCACCAGCGGAACGGGGGACCCAAGTTCAGGGGCGAATCTCCTCTCAGGAGGGGACGCGCAAGCTCTTTCAGCGCGAGCCCGTCAGCTAACCCCGCAGGCGGACGAAAGAGAATGCCGAACCGGGGATATCCGACAATCCTGCTGGCCGCGTTCGTCGCGGCTCTCGCATGCCTGCTGCCGGCCACGGTGCTCGGGGCCCAGACCGGCGGCGCCCAGTACAAGCCGCCGCCCCACAAGGCCCGGCTGGTCCACGGCAAGGCGATCGCGCCCTCCGACGCCCCCGAGAAGGTGAAGCAGATCATCGCAGCCGCCAACAAGATCGTCACCAAGCCGTACAGGTACGGCGGCGGCCACGGGAGCTGGAACGACTCCGCTTACGACTGCTCGGGCTCCGTCTCGTTCGCGCTGCACGGAGCGCATCTGATCAGCCGTCCCATGGACTCCACGGAGTTCATGAGCTGGGCCCGCAGCGGCGCCGGTAAGTGGGTCACGGTCTACGCGAACTCCGGCCACGCGTTCATGATGGTCGCCGGGCTCCGCTTCGACACCGGCTACCGCGACTCGTACGGCGCGCAGCACGGCGCAAAGCCGGGCAGTGGTCCGCGGTGGGGCGCCAAGCGTTCGACCGACGGATTCGTCGCCCGCCATCCGGGCATCTAGACCGGGTCGCCAACCCTCGCCGGGCCTGCGGCGGCGGCGGGTATCCTGCTGACTCGGCAGTCAACGAGCCGACCAGGAGGTCGACTTGGCGGTAGCCACGCCGTTCACCGAGAAGACCGACGAGCAGCGCGCGATCACCGAGATGGTGCGGCAGTTCGTCGACGAGCAGGTCATCCCGATCGCCGAGGAGTACGACCACGAGGACAAGTTCCCCGAGGCGGTCGTGGAGCAGATGAAGGAGCTCGGGCTGTTCGGCGTGACCATCCCCGAGGAGTACGGCGGGATGGGACTCGACCTCACCACCTACGCGATGATCGTGGAGGAGCTGTCGCGCGGCTGGATCTCGATCTCCGGCATCGTCAACACCCACTTCATCGGCTCGTACCTGCTGATGAAGTTCGGCACGGACGACCAGAAGGACCGCTTCCTGTCGCGCATGGGCACCGGTGAGATCAGGGCCGCCTTCTCGCTGTCGGAGCCCGGCCTCGGCTCGGACGTCCAGGCGATCTCGACGCGCGCCACCCGTGACGGCGACGACTGGGTGAT
>VAWV01000047.1 GCA_005883295.1 Actinomycetota bacterium | reverse complement strand
CGACCACCTTGCACGCGTCGAGGAGGTCCTCCGGCGCGAGGTCCGTCTCCACCTCGAGGCACGCGTTGAGGAAGTCCGGCTGGTCGAGTACCTCGCCCTGCGGCTCGGTCTCGTACACCGACGAGGAGCGCAGCACGTCCACCCCGTGCGCGGCCAGCGAGTCGCGCGCGGCGCGAAGGTGGGCCAGGCGGTCGCCGACGTTCGACCCAAGGCCGAGATAGCCCTTCATCCGGCCTGGGGTCGATTCCCGCCTAGCAGAACACTGCGAGGTGGAACGGCTGGTCGGACGAGCTCCCATTGAACGTCGTCCGGACGTTGATCTGCTTCGGCTGCCCGATCACGTAGGCGACCGACGCATCGATGTCGTTGTTGAGTGCGCCATCCGCCGCGGTCGCCGTGCCGATCGTCGCCTGCGCGCTGCACGCCGTCACGTTCCGGTTGAAGGTGATCTTGTAGCTGCCATCGGGAGTTGCGTCCTTGCTCGAGCCGGTCGTGCCCTTGCTGCGGACGATGGCTCCGGTGTCTCCGTTGAGCACCGCCCAGAGGTTCGTGGCCGGGGCCCCGGGGTTCCCCTGCTTGCCCTTCTGGTTCCAGGAGAGCGGCTTCTCGCCGGACTTGCACTCGGTGCCGCCGACCACGCGCAGGCTCCCGCCCTTCGTCTTGTAACACGCGTGTATGACGCCCTTGCTATCGGGGATCGCGGCGACCGCGAGCCCGCCGGCGGCAAGGATGATCGCAATCGTCACCCCCACGTTCGCGTAGGTCAGTCTCGAGCGAAGCCGGGAAAACATGGCGAGTCCCTCCTGTCTGGCGTGGGTCGAGCCGACCCTATCCCACCCGCAACACTCAAGGCAAGTCCAGCGGAGACGGTCAGCCGCCCTCCTTCCACACCTCCACGGAGACCTCCTCGACCGGGAGGGCGATCGGCGGCTCGGGCTTCGACGCACGCACGGTCACGGCCTCGGCGCCGTAGCGGTCGATCATCCGGTCCGCCACCGCCGAGCACAGGCGCTCGAGCGTCCTGTACGAGCGCTCCTGCGCCGCCAGCGCGACCTGCTGGCAGACGTCGGCGTAGTCGATCGTGTCCTCCAGCCGGTCGGTGACGGTCGCGTCGCAGTCACCGAGCTCGAACGAGAGGTCGAACACGAGCCGCTGACCGACCTCGCGCTCCGCCTCCTCAACGCCGTGGTGCGTGTAGAGGGAGAGGCCGGTGATCTCCACGCGGACCGACGGCTCGCCCAGGTCGCCGCGCTCCTCCTCCTCGGACTCGTCGTCCGGCTCTAGGCGCTCGGGGTCGTCGTCCATTGAGTGCGGCCGACCGTAGCAGCGGCCACCTTGAGGGAATCGACCGCCTCGGAGACGTCATGGACACGGAAGATGGAGGCGCCGCGCTCGTAGGCGAGGACGTTCGCGGCCACCGTCGCGGCCACCCGTTCGCGCTCCGTCCGCCCGGTGATCCGGCCCAGGAAGGTCTTGCGCGAGCTCCCGATCACCACGGGCCGGCCGATGGCCACGATCTCGTCCAGGCGCCGGATCAGCTCGAGGTTGTGCTCGGGCGTCTTGCCGAACCCGATGCCGGGATCGAGCCAGACGTGCCCCTCCGGCACGCCCTCGGTTACGGCGAAGGCGAGCCGCTCCTCGAGGAACGCCTTGACCTCCGACACCACGTCCTCGTAGCGGGGGTCGTCCTGCATGGTCTGCGGGTCGTCCCCGAGCATGTGCATTAGGCAGCAGGTGGCGCCCGCCGAGGCCACGAGCCCGGCCATCCCCGGATCGGAGCGGAACGCGGACACGTCGTTCACGATCCGTGCGCCCGCCTGGACCGCGGCCTCGGCCACCGCCAGCTTGCGAGTGTCGATCGAGACCGTCGGTTCGGCGTCGACCGCTATCCGCTCCACCACCGGGATGACCCGCTCGAGCTCCTCGCGCTCCGGAACCGGCTGGGCGCCGGGGCGGGTCGACTCGCCACCGACGTCGACGATCGCGGCGCCCTCGGCGGCCATCTCCTGCGCATGAGCGACGGCGGCCTCCGCGTCCAGGTACAGCCCGCCGTCCGAGAACGAGTCAGGGGTCACGTTGAGGACGCCCATAACGACGGGAGGGTCCGGAGTCATGCGCAAACGGTACGCCGAAAGACAGAGCCGTCCTGGGTAGGGGCCGCTATGCGGCCCGTAGGCAGGATTGCTCGCGCGCAGCGGATAGCGAGCGTGCCGTCAGGTCAGGTCGGGCCGGCGCGGGCCGCCGTGGGCGCGCATCTCGGCCGCGCCGCCCGCAAGCCCGGGCCGCGGCAGCGGCCGCGGAGCCTCGCGCTCGGGACGGCGCTGCGGGGCCTCCGGGCCTGGCGGCGCCGGCTGCGGGACCACGGGCTCGTCGGGTCCGAAGACCTCCTCCTCGGTCTTGCCGTCGAGCAGCTGGATGAACTCCTCGCGCTCGATGGTCTCGCGGCGGACAAGGATCTCGGCGGTGTGGTCGAGCTCGTCGCGGTGCTGCCCCAGGATGTCGCGGGCGGCCCTGTGCGCCTCCTCCACGATGCGCCGGATCTCGCCGTCGATCTCGCGGGCGACGTCGTCCGAGTAGTCCGGCTCGGAGCTGAACTCGCGGCCCAGGAACGGTAGGCCGTGGTCGTGGCCGAAGACCCTCGGGCCGAGCTTCTCCGACATCCCGAACCGCATGACCATCTGCTTGGCGGTCTGGGTGACCTTCTCGAGGTCGTTGGAGGCGCCGGTGGTGACCTCGCCGAACACGATCTCCTCGGCTGCCCGGCCGCCGAGCGTCATTGCCATCGTGTCCGACAGCTCCGCGCGGGTGGTGAGGAACTTGTCCTCGGTCGGCAGCGAGATCGTGTAGCCGAGCGCCTGGCCGCGCGAGATCACGGAGATCTTGTGGACCGGGTCGGTGTTCTCGAGGAAGTGGGCGACGATCGCGTGGCCCATCTCGTGGAAGGCCGTGACCTTGCGCTCTTTCTCGCTCATCACGCGGGTCTTCTTCTCGGGCCCGGCGATCACGCGCATGATCCCCTCCTCGAGGTGCGTGTGATCGATCTCCCGCTTGCCCTGGCGCGCGGCGAGCAGGGCCGCCTCGTTCACCAGGTTCGAGAGGTCCGCGCCGGTGAAGCCCGGGGTCTGGCCAGCCAGGTTGTCGAGGTTGATCTCGCGCGACAGCGGCTTGCCGCGCGTGTGCACCTCGAGGATGCGCGCGCGGCCCTTGCGGTCGGGGCGGTCGACCACGATCTGGCGGTCGAAGCGGCCCGGACGCAGCAGCGCGGGATCGAGGATGTCCGGCCGGTTGGTGGCCGCGATCAGGATGATGTTGTCCTTCATCTCGAAGCCGTCCATCTCGACGAGCAGCTGGTTGAGCGTCTGCTCGCGCTCGTCGTGGCCTCCGCCGAGCCCCGCTCCGCGGTGGCGGCCGACGGCGTCGATCTCGTCCATGAAGATGATGCAGGGTGAGTTCTGCTTGGCCTGCTCGAAGAGGTCGCGCACGCGCGAGGCGCCGACCCCCACGAACATCTCTACGAAGTCGGAGCCCGAGATCGAGAAGAAGGGAACCCCGGCCTCGCCCGCCACGGCGCGCGCGAGCAGGGTCTTACCCGTGCCCGGCGGCCCATAGAGGAGCACTCCCTTCGGTATTCGCGCTCCCAGGGCCTGGAATTTCTTGGGGTTCTCGAGGAACTCCTTGATCTCGTGGAGCTCCTCCACCGCCTCGTCCACCCCGGCCACGTCGCGGAAGGTGATCTTCGGCGAGTCCACCGACATGCGCTTGGCGCGCGACTTCCCGAAGGACATGACCTTCGAGCCGCCGCCCTGCATCTGGTTGATGA
>VAWV01000046.1 GCA_005883295.1 Actinomycetota bacterium | reverse complement strand
TCCTCAACGACCAGGATCAAGGAGCTGCTCCACACCGGCGAGTGCGAGATCAGGTCCACGATCTGGCCCAGCGCGTAGTCGTTCTCGGCGACCATCGCCTGCGGCGTGCGCTTGCCCGGCGACAGCCCCTGGGTGTGGTCGCTCGGCAGGACCATGAAGTTCATCGCCGGCACGCTGTTCGTGGCCAGCTCGGTCATGAAGCGGTTGTGGAAGCAGTCGAAGCGGGACTCGGAGTTGGGCGGCGCGCCCGGAGGCGGCGTGGAGTCCCAGGTCTCGTCCTGCGTGATCGCGTTGTCGCCGATGTAAGCGTCGTTCGGATAGCAGCCCACCGGCGCGCCGAGGTCCGACTTCGAGAACTTCGCCTGCACCTGCTGGTTCTCCGCGGGGGCGCGGTCCTTGTCAGTGAGCGGCACGTCGCCCGCGATCGCCTCGCCGTAGTTGAAGTAGGAGATCCCCTGCCTCTGCGCCTGGTCGAGCAGGAAGCCCTTGGGCGGCCAGCTCACCGCGTACACGCCGAAGTCGTACGGGCGGTTGCGGCCGCCGTAGTTCTGGTGCCAGTTCTTGACCACGTAGTCGGAGACGGCGGAGGCCGCGGCCCAGAAGTGGCCGTCGATCGAGGCCTCCGAGTTCGCGAAGACGTGGTCCAGCAGCGGGAAGCGCTTTGCCAGCGCGTGAGCGTTCGGAGTCATGCTCGACGGGAACAGCTCGAGCTTCGGGTCGCCGTTGCCGCGCGCGTCGTCGCCGAGCACCTGGTCGTAGGTGCGGTTCTCGCGCACGATGTAGAAGACGTGCTTGATCTTCCCGCCGCCCGGCGCCCCCGGCGGGACGATCGGCGAGCCGGCCGGCGGCTTCTCGAAGTTGACCGGCCGTAGCTGCTTCGTTGCCTGCCTGTCGTAGGCCTGGAGCTGCCTCGCTGTAGGGAAGGGCAGCACGCCCGCGGTCCCGGTGACGATCGAGGGCAGGTAGCGGAAGGTGTTGATCTGGTTGTCGTTGTTCTTCTTCGAGAGCGGGTTCGGCCCGTTCGGGTTGGGCCCGACGCCGAAGCCCTTCGCGGCGATCCAGCTGACCGCCTTGAGATGCGGCTCGGGGGCTGCGAAGACCGGGTAGGACGCGGTCGGGATACGGCCGAGGTAGTCCGGCGACGGCAGCTGCGTGCCCTTCACCGTGATCTTGCTGTGGCCGCCGACAGTGCGCTTCGTGATCGTGCACGGCCGCCGCAGCGCGAACAGGGCGACGGCGTCCTCACCCGAGTCGGCGCTGGTCAGGAAGCAGCCGTACGGGTCAACCGAGACCTGCGTCGGCTCGGTTCCGGTGCCGGGCTCCCTGCGGAGGTTGAGCTGCCGCCAGAGCGTCATCGTCTTGGTGTCGATCACCGCCACCCGGTCCTCGCCCGCAACCGCAACGTAGGCGCGGTCGGCGCGCCTGTCGGCGACGATCCCCTCCGGGTGCGTGAGGTGGGCGCCCACCGCGATGTCCTTCACCTTGGTCCCCGCCTTCAGGTCGATCACCGAGACGGTCCCGTCCGACTCGTTCGAGATCAGCCCGCGCCCGTCGCGCGTGATCGCCGCGCCGTACGGGTAGCTGCCCACCTTCACGTAGCGCACCTGCTTTGTCTTCGTGTCGATGATCGCGGCGCGGTCTGCGAGGTTGAGCGCGGCCAGCAGAGTCTTGCCGTCCTTGCTCACGGCAAGGTCGCGCGGCCACGACTCCGGCTGGGTGTTCGTGGGCGGGAAGTTCTGCGGGATCGGCGGGCCGACCGGGAAGTCGCCCTGCTGGGGAAGGGCCTGGGGGAGTGGCGCGCCCGCCGGCGGGGGCACCGGGATGATCCCCGCGCGCGTGGCGATCCCGGTGTTGCCGTCGTAATGGAAGACGTGGATCACGTCGCCCTGCTTGCCGGGGGTGCCGGGAGGGCTCTGCTGGTCCTTGTGGCTCGACTCGGGCGTTCCCGAGACGTAGGCGGTGCGGTTGTCCCGCGCCATCGTGATCCCGCCGTCCACGCCGGGCATCGGGATCACCTGCACGACGCGTCCCACGCGCGCGTCGCGGCGCCCTCGGCACGCCGCACCCTTCGGGCCCTTCTTGCAGTGGACGTTCGTAACGACCTCCACGATCCGGATGTCGTTGCGGCCGCGTCCGGCCGAGAGCGTCCACAGGAAGCGGGCGTTGGTCGTGAGCGCGCCACCGCCGGGGTGGTTCCCGAGCGTGGTGAGCTTGCCGGGCGGCGCCAGCAGCCGGCCGCTCGGCTGAATGCGGGTCTTCGGCCCGACCTCGTTGACGGGCACCACCGCGCTCGCGACGCCGGCCGCCGCCGCGGCGAGGGCCAGCACCGGGACGCCCCTGCGCAGAGTCACGGCGGGCATGGTGTCACGGGGTCGCCCGGGAGCGTGTCACTCGTTTGTGAAGCGGTCTACGGGCGCGGCTGCGGGAACTGCGAGCGCATCATGGCGTCCCAGCCGCGGTCCGGCAGCAGGCGCCTCGTGAGCAGCATTGCGCGTGCGCCGACGGTGACCACGTACCGGGGCCGGGGACGCCGGCTCTCGATCGCCCGCTGGATCACGCGCGCGACCGCATCCGGAGGCGCCGCCATCCGCGACATGGATCCCTCGTAGGCGCCCGCCGTCTTGGCCGCGACCTCGCGGTTGAAGCGTCCGTAGGCGCCGTCGTCCGCGATCGTGCCCTCCATCGAACCGACTGCGGCATGCCCGAACTCGGTCTTGATCAGGCCCGGCTCGATGATCGAGACGCCGACCCCGAAGCCCCGGACCTCGAAGCGGAGCGCGTCGGACAGCGCCTCCACCGCGTGCTTGGTGGCGTGGTAGATGCCCCCTCCCGGGAAGACCAGCCTGCCGCCCATCGAGCTGACGTTCACGATCCGGCCGTCGCCCTGCTTCCGCATACCGGGCAGGACGAGCTGGCACATCCGGATGAGGCCGAACACGTTGGTCTCGAACTGCTTGCGGACCTGCTCCATGGGCACATCCTCGATCGCGCCCGACTGGCTGTAGCCGGCGTTGTTCACGAGCGCGCCGACGGCGCCCTCGGCCTGCTCGACCGCAGCAACCGCGGCGTTCATCGACCCCTTTCTCCTCGAGGTCGGCGATCGACTCGGGTCGCCGCGCCGTGGCGTAGACGGTGTGTCCGTGCCCCGCCAGGCGCTCGGCCGTGGCGCGGCCGATCCCGGTGGAGCAGCCGGTGATGAGGACGACCCTCGTTCCCCCCTCCGCCATGCGCGGTGGACTCTACAGCCCGTAGGTCTTGCCCAGGATCTCCTTCATGATCTCGTCGGTTCCGCCGCCGATCGGGCCCAGGCGCGCGTCGCGGGCCACGCGCTCGATCTCGT
The DNA here is from genome assembly GCA_005883295.1 of Actinomycetota bacterium. Lineage (GTDB taxonomy): Bacteria > Actinomycetota > Thermoleophilia > Solirubrobacterales > Thermoleophilaceae > AC-37. The sequence continues at coordinate 5,193 of VAWV01000046.1, read as the reverse complement.
ACTCCTTCATGTAGCCCGCGCCCCCGTGGATCTGGAGCGCCTCGTCGGCCACCTCGAAGCAGTCGCGCTGCGTCTTGAGCTTCGCCATCGTCACCTCGCGCAGCGGCTCCTCGCCCTGCATGAAGCGCCGTAGCGCGTCGTAGGTGAGCGCGCGACCCGACTCGAGCTTCACCGCCATCTCCGCGATCTTGTGGCGGATCGCCTGGTGCTTTCCGATCGGCCGGCCGAAGGCCTCACGCTCCAGCGCGAACTCGATCGTCCGCTCCAGGATCGCCTGCATCGAGCCCACCGAGCCGAGCGCCATCGCCAGGCGCTCCCACTGGAAGTTGGCCATGATCAGGTAGAAGCCGCGGTTCTCCTCGCCGAGCAGGTTCTCCTCCGGCACGAACACGTCCTGGAACGACAGCTCGGCGGTGTCCGAGGCGTGCCAGCCCATCTTCTCGAGCTTCTTGGAGACGGAGTAGCCCTCCATGTCCTTCTCGAGGAGCAGGAACGAGATCCCATGGTGGCCGCCCTCCTCGGTGGTCTTGACCGCGGTGACGACGAAATCCGCGCGCATGCCGTTTGTGATGAAGGTCTTGGAACCGTTCACCACCCACCCGCCGTCGACACGGCGGGCGAGGGTCCGGATGGCCGCCACGTCGGACCCGGCGTCGGGCTCGGTGATCCCCAGCGCGCCGATCTTCTCGCCCTGGATGGCGGGCACCAGGAAGCGCTGCTTCTGCTCCTCGGTGCCGAACTTCCAGATCGGCGGCGTGGCGATCCCGATGTGCCCGCCGATTCCCGCGCTCACACCGCCCGAACCCGCGCGCGGGAGCTCCTCGATCAGGACCGCGTCGTGCAGGTGGTCGCCGCCCTCGCCGCCGTACTCCTCGGGGTACTTCAGCCCGAGGAACCCGACCGCGGCGAGCTTGTGGAAGACCTCGTTGGGGAACCAGCGCTCGTCCTCCCACTGCTGCGAGTACGGGCGGAGCTCGCGGGCCACGAAGCGGCGGATCGACTGCCGCAGCTCCTCGTGCTCGTCGGTGAACGGAGGGAGGGGCAAGTCACTCGAGCACGGTGTGCCCGCGGCCCTTGTGGTCGAAGCCGATCAGGTCGCCGGAGCGGTTGCGCCGGCCGCCGTGGAAGTACGCCCGCACCTCGGCGATCAGGCCGTCGCGGAACAGGAACCACTCGGTCCCGCGGTCGAGCCGCCGCTCGCCCGTCTGGGGGTCGCGCCAGGTCATCGACCACTCGATCACCGCCTGGTCGCCCTCCTCGATCCCGTTGGCGATCTGCCACTGACCGTCGAGGTTCTCCACGGCCAATTTCGTGTGCTCGCCGATCGTGCGCGCGCCCTCGTGCGGCCCGAGTCGCGTGTAGTAGTGGACGGCGTCCTCGGTGAAGTGCCGCGCGACCTCGTCCGGATCGCCGGTGTTCAGAGCGGCGTAGTAGGAGCGGATGTGGTCGAGCCGCTTGCCCACTACAGCCCGTACGAGCGCCCGATCACGTCGAGCATGATCTCGTCGGTGCCCGCGCCGATCCGGTTCAGCCGCAGGTCCCGCCAGGCGCGCTCGATTCCGTACTCCTTCATGTAAGCTTGGCCATCGAGATCTCGCGCACCGGGTACTCGCCGTTGGCGAAGCGCCACGCCGTCATGTAGACGAGCTGCCGCGCGGCCTCGAGTTTGGTGGCCATCTCCGCGAACTTGTGCCGGATCACCTGGAAGTGGCCGATCTCGCGGCCGAACGCCTTCCGCTCGAGCGCGTACTGCATGGTCCTGTCGAACGCCCGCTGAGCGCCGGACACGCACCCGGCCGCGCCGATCAGCCGCTCGCCCTGGAGCTCCCACATGATGTGGTAGAAGCCCTTGCCGATCTCGCCGAGGACCGCGTCGTCGGGCACGCGCACATCGTTGAACGCGAGCAGCGCGGTGTCTGAGGCGTGCATGCCCAGCTTCTCGAGCTTCTTCTCGCGCACGACGCCGGGCAAGTCCATGTCCACCAGGAAGAGCGTGAAGCCGTCGTAGCCCGCGTCCGGGTCGGTCTTCGTGACGAGGACGATGTAGTCGGCGCGGTGGCCGTTGGTGATGTAGGTCTTCGAGCCGTTGATGACCCACTCGCCGTTGTCCCGGACGGCATGGGTGCGGATCCCGGCGACGTCGGAGCCGGCGTCAGGCTCGGTGATGCCCAGGCAGGAGATCTTCTCGCCCCTGATCGACGGCACCAGGTAGCGCTGCTTCTGCTCCTCGGTCCCGAACATGAGGATCGGCGGCGTGGCCATGTCGGTATGCACCGCGATCCCCATCGCCAGACCGCCCGAGTTCGCGTGGCCGATCTCCTCGGCCAGCACGATGTTCGAGTAGTAGTCGCCGCCCTGGCCGCCGTACTCCTCGGGGTAGGACAGACCCAGGTAGCCGAGCTCGCCCATGCGATGGAAGACCCAGTCCGGGAAGGTGGTCTCCTCCCACTCCTCGGCGTGCGGCGCGAGCTCCTTCTGCGCGAACGCGCGGATCGACTCCCGCAGCTGGTCGTGCTCGTCGGTGAAGATGAAGTGCTTGCGCTTGGAGCCGAAGTCGGGCTTCAGGACTGTCTCGGCGGTGGCCATGCGGGGTGCTCTCCTCGGTCGATGGGCTCCGCACAGGCTACCCGAAAGTGAGGAGTGAAACTTCCTACTTCCCGCTCAATCTTCCTCCCACCGGGATACTTGAGGACTCGATGATCCGACTTTGGGTTCCATACGACACCAAAGTCGGATCATCAACCGCGCAAGTATCTGGCCGCGGCGTGGGGGCCGCGCCGCGCGCTCAGGCGCTGACCGTCGCGAGCGGCGACCAGCCCGTCGCCCTGCTGGCGTCCTTCGCGTCGCGCAGTCGGGCACGCACCGAGAAGGTCGTCTTCCTCCCCTGGCTCGTGAGCTTGGCCGAGGCCGAGCGGGTGTCGCGCTGGAACGTGGTCCACTTCCCCCCGCCGCGCTTCACCTGGACGTCGAAGGCCTCGCCCTTCACGGGTGCGCGGGAAGCCCATCGCATCACGAGCACCCGCGTGCCGTTCGAGCCCTTCCGCACAGACAGCGCGACCGGCACCGCCACTACGCCGTGCATCTGCTGCGGGTGCACCTGGCAGTAGTAGTGCTGGGTTCCGGCCTCGAAGACGCGCTCCCGCGATTCACCGGGGCCGAAGCCCATGATGCCCGGTGGGCCGTAGGTGCCGGTCAGGTTCCAGAGCTGGTGGTCCTCGGTGGCCGTGTGCGGGACGAGGAAGTCGGTGTTCGTCCAGCGGACGACCTGTCCGACCTTCACGCTCACCTTCGCGGGATCGAACTTGAGCCCGCCGGTGAAGGCGTTGCCCTCGGCGTTCACCTCGGCGGCCGGCTTCGCGTCACGGGCCGCGCCCACCGGCACAGCCAGGAGCACTCCCACCAGAACCGCCGCAACCCCGTACCTCAGCCTCATCGCCCCCCCTTTTGACGTCCTCCATTCTGCTACGCATGGCAAGCGGCCGCGGTTCGAACACGGCACGCAGCGCGGCAACTCGGCGCCGAGGGGGGGAGTAGGCGCCGAGCGCCGCGCGCGGATCGAGCGACCTCAGGTTCCGCCGCCCCTAAGGTCGCCCGAAGTGCATCACCCAGAGGCACGCCTTGCGGCCGCGGAAGCGGCCGGACACGTGCCCCGCGCCCACGTAGGTGAACTTGCGGTCCAGCATGATCGCCCGGTGCGGCCCGGAGTGCTTCCAGGTCTGGAAGGCGAGTCGCACATTGGACGACAAGCCACGCTGCCACTCGAGGATCTCGCCGAGCCGCCGGTAGCGGCCGCTGGCGTGGATGCGGCTCTGGTGCCCGAAGTAGCCGTGGCGCATCTCCCAGTGCGCGTAGCTCTTCGCGGAGTGCATCAGGCTGTGCGACACCCGCACGGAACGAAGCCCGTGCAGGTGGCGGTAGTGGTTGACCTTGTGGATCATCAACATCTCGGGTGACCTGGCTGCTGCCGCCGACGTGGTCACCGCGATCGCGCAGGCCGCAACAGCCAGCGCGATCAGGATTCGGAAGCGAGGCATCTACCGACTCCCCTCGGTCGAGGTTGCGTATACGGCTCTCGTTGCCTACGGGGTGAGCTGTCGGGCTCGCGACGTGCGCTACGGACGCGGCAGTGCGTCCGATTCGCCCCGTGCCGGCGGATCGCCGGCAATTGGTTCCCCCGTCCCCCCGGTGGTCCCGGGTGGTTCGGCGGCGGGAACTATACATGCGTTATCCGACGGCGTAACTGCGGCGGGCCGACACCGGCTTGCGCCATGCGTCAAAGTGGGGAGTGACACTTCCCACTACCCATGGCCTACGAGATGATCCGCTACGAGGTCGCCGGCACCGGCGTGGCCACGCTCACGCTCGACGACCCCGGTACCCGCAACGCCATGTCGAACCAGCTCCTGGGCGAGCTGATCGATGCATTCCAGGCCGCGGGCGCGGACGAATCGGTGCGCTGCGTGATCCTGACCTCGTCCCACGAGAAGGTCTTCTCCTCCGGCGGCAACGTCGCGCAGTTCTCGGCCGACACCCCGCTCGTGCACCGGCACTTCGCCACCGAGCGCTTCGTCCGGCTCTTTCGCGTGCTCGGCGAGCTGGGCAAGCCCACCATCTGCGCGGTGAACGGCCACGTCCTGGCCGGGGCGCTCGGGCTGGCGCTCGCCTGCGACCTGATCATCGCCAAGGACACGGCCGAGTTCGGGACGCCCGAGATCAACCTGGGCCTGTTTCCGTTCATGATCATGGCTCTGATCTACCGGAACGTCCCGCGCAAGACGGCAAACCAGATGCTGCTGCTGGGCGAGCGGATGAGCGCGCAGGAGGCCAGGGAGGCGGGCATCGTGAACCGGGTGGTCGCGGACGCCGAGTTCGACGCGGCGGTCGATGAGTGGGCCAAGAAGCTGGCCGCGAAATCGCCAGTCGTCATGCGGCTGGGCAAGAACGCGATGTTCCGGCAGCAGGACATGTCCCTCCAGGACGCCCTCGAGTTCCTCCAGGCACAGCTCACGATCGAGCTCTCGACAGAGGATGCGGTCGAGGGCGTGAAGGCCTTCTTCGAGAAGCGCGACCCTCAGTGGACGGGCCGGTGAGCGCCGCAATCGAGACGACGGTGGGGTCGCCCCTCCGGGCGCTCGTCGAGGACCTCAACGAGCGCCGCGAGCGGGCCCGGGCGGGCGGCGGCGAGGAGAAGGT
>VAWV01000045.1 GCA_005883295.1 Actinomycetota bacterium | reverse complement strand
GGCGAGCTGAAGGCCACCAGCGCGGCGACCACGAACAGCGGCACCAGCCCGTCGTTCGTGTTCGCGATGAGGGTAAGGAACGTGAACGGGCACGCCGCCCAGGCGAACGCGAGCATCAGCCCCAGCCGGCGATCTCGGAGACGCGAGCCAAGGATGAGCAGACCGAGCATCGTGAGCACGTCGAACGTGATCGCGGCGGCGTGCGCGGCCGGGAGGTAGCCGTGCACGAGGTTCTTGAGCGGCCAGATGTGCTCGAATGGCAGGTAGGCGAGGTAGGTGATCGGGCCGTACGTATCCAGGTGCGCGTGGTCGGCCACATACAGCGGCCATCCCTCGTGGATGCTGGCCGCGCCGAACACCGACGCGTAGCCGACGTCCCCCACCCCGCCGATCAGCAGGTTGGCGGCGATCCGCCCGAAGACCAGTGCCGCGAGCCCGACCACGAGAACACGGTTGCCGGCCCAAGTGCCGAGGGGCGAACCGGAGCGGTCCGCGCGGCGGAAGCCGAGCCAGGCCAGCCGCGCCCCCAGGTACACGAGCGGCGGGTAAACGAGCGGCACGGCGACGAGCGGATGCCCGCGGTCGAAGAGCGCCACCGCGGCGCCCAGCGAGAGCAGCGCCACCAGGTCGGCGTTCCGCCACCGGAGCGGCCGGCGGAAGTCGAAGAAGAAGCCGAGCAGGACGATCGTCAACGCGAGCGCGATGAGCTCGGCGTTCACGCGCGCGGATCCGAGCCGGCCGCCGGTCCGGGGGTACGCGTACGGGCTCTGCTCGAGGACGTCGCCGGTGCGGTCCTCCACCTGCACGCGCGCCTTCACGCCGCGTGCGTCGCGGTAGACGACCAGCCACAGCCCGAGGTCGGCCACATGGGCCCGTCCCCGCAGCGAGGGGTCGCGGGCCGCGAGCCGGCGGACCATCGGCTGCTTGTCCGCGATCGTGACCGCCTGCGCAGCGGTGTGCCAGAAGTGCGGCGGCCGCTCTGCCGCCGCCGCCGGCGCGGCGAGCAGGAGCAACAACGCGCACGCGATTGCAATGGGGAGGGCTCGCATCACTGGCTAGATCGGCATCCCGCGGAGGCCGGTTGAGCCGGGAACGCCGCCCGGCCGCTGGCTCAGATCCAGCCGCGCTTGGTGGCGAGCAGGACCGCCTGGGTGCGGTCCGCCACGCCGAGCTTCGAGTAGGCGTTGAAGAGGTGGGTGCGCACCGTGCTCGGCGAGATCCCGAGCTCGCACGCGATGTCCTTGACCCGGCGTCCGGTCGCCATCAGGGCGATCGACGCCGTCTCCTGCTTCGACAGCGGGGAGGGCTCGATCCGACGCGGGGCGGTCCCCGCCGTGGCACCGCCGGGAAGCTCGTGAAGCATTACGTCGAGCGCCTCGTCGCTCACTCCGGCCCGGGCGGCGGCTCGCACCAGCTCCTTCCCATCCACGGGGTGCCCGGCTCCGTAGTGGGCCAGCGCGTCGGCGAGCGTCAGGAGGGCGATGTCTCCGTCGGCGTCGTCCGAATGGTGCCGCTCGATCAGGGTCGCGACGCGCCTTGGAAGTCCGAGCCGGCGGGCCAGCACACCGCCGACCACCGCGTGGTCGAGCCCCCAGCCCTGCTGCTCCTCGCCGAGCCTGTCCGCCGGCGTACCGTCAAAGCCGCGGCCGAAGCGTCCGTACGCGCGCAGGAGGACGAGCTTCCCGATGTCGTGGAGGAGCGCCGCGACACGAAGCCGGTCGGGATGCTTCGCGTGCCCGTCCGCGATCAGCCGCTCGGCCGCTCCCACGGTCGCCACAGCGTGCAGCCGGAACTGCCGTGCGACCTTGCCCCAGCCCGCGCCGTCCCCCATCAGCTCGAAGGTGGGCATCGCGGCCGCCAGTCGCCTCAGATCCCCGGCGTCCACACCCTCCAGCGCAGACGGGACGCCGCTGTGCGCGCCGCCGGGCCCGTTGGCGAGACGGAGCAGCCCGATCGTGAGCGCCGAGTCGGACTCGATCACCGGGACTATGTCGGCGGTGGGCGCGTCCGCATCGAGCAGGCTCAGCAGCCGATCGCGCGCGCGTGCCAGCGCGGGGAAGGACTCGAACGCCTCGATCGCCTCGAGCAGCCGATGGCCGTGGCCGCGCGGCTCCGAATGGCCGACAGGGCCTGCCGGCGGCGCCTCCCTCGGTGCGGCTCTCTCTGTGAGTCCACGGGCCTCCGACGGCTCATCCACAACCCCACGGACCCCCGCCGTCACGCTCACAACCCGGAATTGTTGCGCTTTGCGCTCAAGGATCGTGACGCATTCCGGGCCCGCCGATACGAGCGGCGTCTCGATCCCCGGATGCGCGGGATAGCGCCTAGGTTCCGTCCCCGAAACCGCGCCGCAACTTGCGCGCGCTCTCCCTGATGGCGGCGAGGATCGGGCGCAACCTTGCAGGCGGGTGAGCCCGCCAGCCCAGCACGACGTCCGGCATGCTCAAACCGGGAGGCGCCAGCGGTCGCATCGCCACGGCGCCGTCCTCGCTCAACTGCTCCATCGACTGCGGACCGAACACCACCCCGCGACGCTCCACGACCGCGAGCAGGTGGTCGCGCGGCTCCGGCCCGCTCGCTTCGCGCATCGAGGCGAACCTGTAGCCGGCGGCCTCGGCCTGCGAGAGCAGCGCGTCGTAAATCCCGGGGTTCATGGCTCGAGGGAAGGTGATGAGGACCTCCTCGCGGAGGTCGTCGGGCCCGATCACGTCCTTGACGGCGAGCGGGTGATCGGCCGGCAGGAAGGCGGCCCAGGGCTCCGCCGGGAAGAGCGGCTCCGTCTCGATGTCGTCGTGCTCCGACGCGCCCGGGAAGATGCCGAGGTCCAGGTCCGCCTCGCGCAGCCGACGCAGCTGCTCGACCGCGATGAAGTAGTTGACGCGGGGGTGGGCGGTCAGCTGGAGCTCGTGCAGCGCGTCGAGGAAGCGCTTGAGCCTGCCCATCGGCACGTACGGGGTGCAGCCGATCCGGAGGTCCCAGCTGCCGCCGCCCGCCTGGCGCGCCTCGGCCACCGCCGCGTCGAAGGTCGTCAGCACCCTGCGCGCCTCGGCGGCGAAGACCTCTCCCGCCTCGGTGGCCGTCACCACGCGGCTCGTGCGGTGCAGGAGCCGCACCCCGAGCTCGTCCTCGAGCTTGAGGACCGCCTGCGAGAGCGGCGGCTGGGCGATGTGGAGTCGCTCGGCGGCCCGCCCGAAGTGGAGCTCCTCGATCACCGCCAGGAAGTAGCGGAGGTGCCGAAGCTCAATGGCGATCGGTGCCGGGTCCATGGGACGCTCACGAGGCGCGCGCCCCTCGCGGCGCTTCCCGTGCCTGGAGTCTAAGCGCTCAAGATCCTCAGTCCATCCCCGA
>VAWV01000044.1 GCA_005883295.1 Actinomycetota bacterium | reverse complement strand
GGCGACCGGGAGGTTGAGGAAGAAGATCGCCCGCCACGACACGTACTCGGCGAGCGCACCGCCGACCGCGGGACCGAGCGCCAGCGCCAGCGCGGAGACGCCGGCCCACGTCCCGATCGCCCGTCCGCGCTCCCGCGCCGGAAACGTGTTGGAGATGATCGAGAGGGTTCCGGGCATCATGAACGCGCCACCGATGCCCTGGATCGCGCGGCCCGCCACGAGCCAGCCCTGGTCCGGAGCGAGCCCGATCGCCGCGCTCGACACGGCGAACACCACGACGCCGAACAGGAACATCCGGCGCCGTCCGAAGATGTCGCCCAGCCGCCCGCCGGTCACGAGCAGCACGGCGAAGGTGAGCGTGTACGCGTTGACTGTCGCGCTGGATCGACGGCAGCGCGACGTTCACGACCGTGTTGTCGAGCATGATCATGAACAGCGCGAAGCACATGGCGGCGAGCGTCCACCACTTGCGGTTCTGCTCGTTCAGGCGGAGGCGTTCGGGCATCAGGAGTCCTTTCGGGGCGAGCTCGTGCCGGGAGCGGCGCAGCGGCTCGCGATCTCCTCGCGCTCGGCGAGGAGGGCGAGTGCGGAGGTCAGGCGGGTGCGCTCACGACCTGAAAGCGTCGACACGAACTGCTCGATGCCGGCCAGCCGGAGCTCGGTGAGCCGGTCGAGCAGCTCGGGCGCGGCCGGCGTGGCGCGCACCTGCTTCATGCGGCGGTCCGCCTCGTCCTCCGACCGGGTCACCAGGCCGCGCTGCACGAGCCCGTCGATCGACCGGCTCACCGCGGGCAGCGAGAGCTCGAGCCGATCGGCCAGGTCCTTCAACGAGGTCTGCTCGACGTCGTACGCGAGGACGTGCAGCGCGCGCAGCTGGGTGAGCGACAGCTCGAGCTCTCCTACCGCGCGGACGTAGTCCCCCCCGGCGCCGTGCAGCACGAACTTCAGGAACCCGTAGAGGTGCTCGGTCAGCTGGCCGGGAGATGTCTCCGATCGCCTGGCGGCGGACGTCGTACTTGCTTGCACGCACGCAAGTATTGCACACACGTATGACGATTGGCCATCCGGCCAATGTGATGTCGAGCACGTTCCGTCCGGCCCCCGACGTACCGTGAAAAACTGTCATGGAAGCCGCCACGCCCCTGCGACAGCCGCATGTCCGCACGATCGGCGACCGCCTCGCGGTCGACGGATTGGTCGTTCACGACGAGTCTGCGGTGCGGCTCGTCCGCGAGCGTGAGGAGGCCGGCGACGACCCGGTGAGGGCGGTGGTCGACGCGATCGAGATCGGCGCGCGCGTCCTCGATCGCGAGCAGGCGGGGGCCAACGCCGACTTCGTCCGCAGCGAGTTCGACCGCACGGCGCGCGACGTCGAGACGGCGTTCGCCGACCGGGCCAAGCAGGTCGCCGACGACCTCGGGAAGAAGGTCGACGAGTTCTTCGGCCCCGACAGCGGGCACCTCACGCGCGCGCTCGAGCGCCACTTCTCCGACGAGAGCGATGCGGCCGTGCAGAACCGAGTGCGCGACGTGCTGCGCGAGGTCATGGCGAGCACTCGCGAGGACCTGCTCAAGCAGTTCTCGAGCGCCGATGCAAGCAACCCGCTCGCCGAGTTCAAGGCCCGGACCGTGGAGGCGCTGAGGGCGGCCTCCGACCAGCAGGCCGAGACCCTCCGCGGCGTCGAGAAGAGGATGGCCGACCTGCAGGTGGAGCTGCAGGCTTTGCGCGACCAGCGCCAGAAGGGCGAGGAGCTCGAGGCGGAGCGGGAGCGCGGCACCGCCAAGGGACGCACCTTCGAGGAGGCCGTCTACGAGGCGGTCGCGGCGATCGCGTCCGGCCAGGGTGACGACTGCGACGCGGTCGGCGACCTCCGCGGGGCAACCGGCAAGACGGGCGACGTGGTCGTCGCCATCGACGCCTGCACCGGGCCCGCCCGCGGACGGGTTGTGTTCGAGGCCAAGCACGAGAAGCTCTCGAAGCCGAAGGCGTTCAAGCAGCTCGACGCCGCAATGCGGCAGCGGGAAGCGGACTACGCGGTGCTGGTGGTGCCGGCCGAGGACGAGCTGCCGGCCAGGACGCGCGCGCTACACGAGTACAACGGCGACAAGCTGCTGGTTGCGTGGGACCCGGATGGGGATGGGTCGCTCACGCTCGAGGTCGCGTACTCGCTCGCCCGCGCCCGCGTGCTCATGTCGCGTGCGGACGGCGACGGCATCGACGCGGGTGCGCTGCGTGACAGCATCGAGCGGACGCTCGGCGCGATGGAGGACGTGCGCCGGATCAAGCAGCAGCTCACGGGCGCGGAGACGAGCATCGACAACGCGCGCTCGATCCTCGACGCGATGGCGGGACACGTGCGTGCCCTGCTGGCCGAAATGGATCAGCGGCTGCTCGCCGGCTAGGGCAGGAGCAGCGTGCCGGAGGACGGCGCCCGCGCCTTGCCGATGTGCAGGGTCGCCGGCTTGATCTCCGGGGAGGCCGAGCTGTCAGAGCCGGCCGTGACCGTGTAGGTGCCCGGGTCGAGCGTCTCCTGGATCTGCGCCGTATCGAGCGGGTTGATCGGGCCGACCTGCTCGACGGTGTTGTGAGGACCGCCCTGGAGAGTGACCGTGTGCGACCGGGTCGACTGGTTCGAGACGACGATCGTCACGGGGCCGGCGCCAACTTTGCTCGGCTCGACCGAGACGGCCTTGTCGGTGACCACGCCGGACAGCTGCAGCGGAATCGCCGGCCTCGGCTTGTCCTTGAAGTCTCCGCCGCCGCCGCATCCCCCAATGGCGAATACGACGAACCCCCCGGCGAGAAGCAGACCGACACTGCGGGTCCAGCGGGTTCTCGTCATCCTCCTCCCCACATTCCCGTGCGCGACACCCTACCCGAACCAGACGGACGTCCGCGCGGAAATCAGGCGATCTACCTCCGACTGGATGCGCTCCCGGACGTCCTCGGCCACCGACTGGACGCGCTCCAGGTCCTCGGCGTCGGTCTCGCCGTTTCCGGCCACCTCGATCGGCTCGAGGAAGCGGATCTTGAACTTGGCGGGCAGGTACATGAGCCCAGCCGCGAGTCCGAGATGCGGAAACGCGTGGTTGATCGGGAAGTAGATGAGCCCCGTCAATCGCTGGAGAAGGGGCACGTGCGCGAATATCGGCATCGCCTCCTCCGCGCCGATCACCGCCACTGGCACGATCGGGACGCCGGCCCGGATCGCGGTCTTCACGAAGCCGCCGCGGCCGAAGCGCCGTAGCCGATAGCGCTGCCAGAAGAGCTTGCGCGTGCCCTTCTGGCCCTCGGGGAAGACGAGCACCAGACGGCCCTCGTCATGGAGCAGGCGCTGGGCGTTCGCAGGATGGGCCGCGACCAGGCCGAGCTTGTTGGTCAGCATGCCGATGCCGGGATAGCCCTTGAACCAGTCCTCGCCGAGGATGTAGAGGGGGCGCCGCGCCGGGTGCTCGTGGCGCAGCGCGTGCATGATCATGGGCGCGTCGGGCGGAAGCGCCCCCGAGTGGTTGGACACCAGTAGGGCGCCGCCTTCCGACGGCACGTTCTCGATCCCCTCGACCTCCACCCGGAACCAGTACCGGTAGTAGAAGTCGAGCAGCGGCTCCATCAGCTCGAAGACCCGTTCGCTGCGCCCCCAGTCGTCCACCTCGCGGCTCGAGTCGGACGCCGGGATCAGCTCGCGGAGCAGGCGTGGGTCGGGCAGCAGGTCATCGTCGCCGGGCTCGACGCTCGGCAGCTCGTAGGGGTCCGCGAGCGGGTCGTACGCGACGTTTCGTGGGCGCGGTTCCTCCGCGCCCGCGACCGAGGTGAGGGGCCCGCCGAGGAGCGGGCTGTCGGCTGTTAGGCGCCCGCGACGAGCTGGCGCTCGTCTTCGAGCTCTCTCAGCGTCCTCTGCAATCGCTCCCACGACTCGCCCTCTGCCTCCTCGTAGTCTCGGCCCGCGAGCCCCTGGAGGTCGTCGCTGTACGCCTCCCAGGCCTGCCGCTCCCGCTGCTCGATCTCGGCGAGGCGGCGGGTAGCTTGGTCCGAGATATATGTGGTCATGCGAAGCTCGCTCCGGTGGAGTGGTGGGCGAGGTGAGGTCATGGTACCCCGGATCGCTTCGGACGGATCAGGCAGATCCTTCTACTCGCGCGCCAGCTCGGATGGGCTCTACGCCGCGAACGGAAGCTCCACGACGGTGGCTCTGACCCGCGGATCGCGGGCCACGAGCTCATCGCCGGGCCCCGCCTCACGGCGCACGAGCGCAAGCGCGATCGGCCCGTGGACGGGGGAGACCATCACCGACCCGACCGTGCCGACGGCGCGGTCGCCGAGGTAGAGCTCCGTCCCGGTGGGTACCGGGTCCGATAGCCGAAGTCCGCGCAGGTGGCGATTGGGCCTGCCCTTGTAGTGCAGGCGGGCGACGGTCTCCTGGCCGACGTAGCAACCCTTGGTGAAGCTGACGGCGCGTTCGTTGAGCCCGGCCTCCTCGGGGATCGTGTCGCCCCCGAAGTCCACGCCCAGCCGGGGCCGCCCGGACTCCACGCGCAGGCACTCGGCGGCCTCCTCGGAGACCGGCTCGACGCCAAGCGCGAGGCGGACGGCGTCGGCATCCGCGGTGGCGCAGATCACGTCGACCCCGAGGTCGGTCGCGACGTAGAGGCCGTACTCGGCGCGTACGAAGGAGTGCTCCTCCGGCGCCGGCTCGACCTCGAGGGCCGAGCGGGACTCCGGGCCAAGGAGCGACAGGATCGCGTGGGACTCGGTCACGTCCTCCTCGCGCACGTCGCGCCCGATCCCGTAGGTGCGGACCGTGCTCTCGACCACCGCCTGCATCTCGGGTTCGGTGTCCAGCCAGATCCAGTCGGGGCCGCGCAGAACACGCATGTCGGCGCGGACCTTGCCCTTGTGGTTGAGCAGCGCTGCGTAGCAGCCGGTGCCGGGTTCGAGGGCCTCCACGTCGTTCGTCACCTGGCCCTCCAGGAACTCCGCCGCCTCCGCGCCGAGCAACCGGAGCTTGCCGCGGGCGGAGCGGTCAGCCAGCCCGACGGACTCGCGGACGAGCTCGTACTCCGCGGACTTCAACACACTTCGAGGGTAGCGCCGGGTGTACGTTTCACCCGTGCCACTGGCCGACGCCTTCGACAGGATCATCGCCTCACTCCCGCCTGACTGGACGCAGGCCGAGATCGACCTGCGGATATTCGACGAGGAGCGCTATGTGGAGGCCGCCACGTTCGTCGTCGAGATCAACGCGCAGCCGTACTCCCGCCACGATTGGCACTGGCGGATCCGGGTGGCGCGCGAGTTCGGGCACGCAGCTGCGCCGGAGACCGCCCGCGGCACCCTCTCGGTCCTCGACGACGCGGGGATCGAGGGCGAGCTCGAGCTCCGCGAGGTGCGCTCGGGTCGCGTGGAGGTGGTGCAGATGTGGGGACGGCCCGAATCGGTACGGCAGGAGTTCAGGCGCAGGCGCGCGCAGTGAGCGGATGGCCCGCGTCGCGGTGATCTGTCCCGACCTCCTGTTCGGCTCGAACGTCGAGGGAGCGCTGCGGGCAGCGGGACACGAGGTGACCCGGTACGACGACTTGGCAGGCGTCGACAGCCCCGACGTGCTCGTCGTCGACCTGAACGCGGTGGAGGCGGCGCCGCTCCCGGCGGTTCCTTCCGTGGGGTTCTACCGCCACACCGACGTGGACACGCGCCGGCGAGCGGAGGAGGCCGGTTTCGATGTGGTGGTGCCCCGCTCGCGCATGGCGCGCGAGACGGCGGCGCTCGTGGAGAGGGTGCTCGCGCGGTGAGGACCGCCGTCGTCACCGGTGCGTCGAGCGGCATCGGCGAGGCGACCGCGCGGCGGCTCGACCGCGACGGCTGGGGCGTCCTGATCGTCGCGCGCCGGGAAGATCGGCTGCAGGCGCTCGCGGCCGAGCTGGCGCACGCCTCGTTCGTGGCTGCCGACCTGACCGACCCGGACGCGCCGCGGCGGATCGCGGACGCGGTGAAGGATCGCTTCGACGGCCGGCTCGAGCTCCTGGTGAACAACGCCGGCACCTCGAAGCGGGCGCGGTTCGGGGACGAGGATGGCGGCTACGCGACAGTGCGGCGGATAATGGAGGTCAACTTCGACGCGGTTGTGCGGCTCACGGAGGACCTCCTCCCGATCCTGCGGCGCTCGGCGCCGAGCTCGATCGTGAACGTCGCGTCGGTGGCCGGGCGGGTGGCGTACCCCCGCGGCGGCGCCTACTCGGCGTCGAAGTTCGCGCTCGCTGGCTGGAGCGAGGCGCTGCAGCAGGAGGAGGCGGCGCACGGCGTGCACGTGGGGCTCGTGCTGCCCGGGTTCATCGCCACGGAGGGCTTTCCGCAGGACGACCTGACCCGCGATCGTCCGTGCCGGACCGGGAGGAAAGCACGAGGTCGTGGTGCCCCGCGGATACCGCGTGGTGCCGGTCCTGCGCGCCGTGGCCCCGGCGCTCGTACGCAGGGTCACAGGTCAGCTCGGCCGCGGCGAGGCGGGAGAGTCGGTGCGGCGGTAGGCGTCGCCGCGTTTCCGCGGAAACGCGCGGAGCAGACGAACGTCCGACGCGTCTCCCTCGAAAGGGGGATTGCCCCGGAACCCGAGTGATTACATTGTTCGACCCAGGATGGAGCGCTCCGCCTGGACGGACGAACGGTTGAACGACTTGGCGGCGACACTCGACACCAGCGTCAAGTTGGTGCACGACGAGATCCGCGCGCTGCGCGAGGACACGCGACAGGAGCTTCGCGGGCTCCGAGAGGAAGTCCGGGAGGACTTTCGTGACCTCCGGCAAGACATCCGCGATCTTCGTGCCGACTTCTCAGCCTGGCAGCGGCAGATCGCCCAGATCGGCTGGGCGCTCGCCGCGGCGCTCATCGGCGCGGTGGTTGCGATCATCATTGCGCTCGCCTGATCTCCAGGCATAAGAGCGGCGCTACGGCGCGACGGTCAGGTCGAACGCCCGCCGCAGGTTCGGCGGGCGGCGCAGGATCCCGAAGCGGACGTCGAACGAGCCCCAGCCGCGCAGAGCACGTGGGTCCAACCGCAGCGCCGGAGTGAGCGCCGGCGCGATCGCCCGGAGCTCCGCGCGCACGAGTCCCCCGTCGGCCTGCGAAGCGCGGGCTATCGACGCGACCGCGCGATCCGGGCTCCCCAGGGCGGCACGCGTTCCCTCCTCGAGCGCGGCCAGCGCGCGCCGGACCGTCTCGCGGTGGGCCGTCAACTCACGCCTGGTTGTCACAACCACGAGCTCCGGATAGCGCGGAGCGCCGAAGTCGTCCACCCGGAACTCGTGCGTGCGGACCCCCCGCGCCTTCAACGTGACGCCCTCCACGTTCCAGAAGGCGGTCGCCGCGGCCACCTTCCGCGCCACGAGGCTCGCCCCGGCCGTGAACCCGATCGTCACACGATGCACCCGCGCGTAGCTGCCGCCGTCGCCCTGAACGACCGCGCGCAGCACCGCGTTGTCGGACGGAAGTCCGGTGACGCCGACCCGCCGGCGCTCGAGCGCTCGCGGGCGGGCGACGCCGGTGCCGGCGATGACCGCCGCCAGCGGGCGCTGCACAAGAGCACCGACGCCGACCAGGTCCTCGCCGTGCTCCCGCGCGAGCCCGAGATCGTGGATGTCGAGTACGGCGAGCTCGGCGCGCCCGGTGGTGAGGAGCTCGAGGGAGTCGGTGGACGCGGTCGGCTGCCGGACCTCGAGGTGGATGCCGTTGGCCCTGTCGAGCCGGTCGTCCACGGAGGCGAAGACCCCGGCGTGGGCCGCGTTCGGCGTGAAGTCGAGCGCGAGCCTGACCGTCGGTCTCCCACGACCGCCGCCGCCGCAGCTCGCAAGCGCCAGGACCGCGAGCGCGACCGCTCCCAGCGCTCCCGCTCGCCTCGCCACAGCCGCGCAGCCTATGCGACCGCATCCAGGGATACAC
>VAWV01000043.1 GCA_005883295.1 Actinomycetota bacterium | reverse complement strand
GCCGGCCGCGATCGAGGGGATCGTCTGCTCGCGCACGATCGGCCGCCCCGCTCCCACGATCGAGAGCTGGACGACCACGTCGCGCTCGGCGTTCGTGCCGCCGTTCTGGACATTGACGTCGAAGGCGAGCTTGGCGGTGATCGTGATCGAGGTGGCGCCGGACTGCGAGAGCTGCTGGCCGCCGGGCCGAGCGGTGACCCCGACCAGCGCCGTGCCGTGCAGGCCGGGAGCGATCGGCCCGCTCGGCCCGGTTGCGGCGCCGAGTCCCTTGAGCGAGCGCGCCACGGTGATCGGCCTGACCCACTGGAGGTCCGGCAGGAACCTGGTTCGCGGGACCGCCACCTGGCCCAGCAGCCCCTCCTTCTTGAGGGGTCGATCGAGGTTCGGCAGGAAGCGCTGCGAGTACAGGACGTCGCTCGCGAGGAAGAGCTGCATCTGCGTGGCGACCCTGCCCACGGCGTCCTGCCCGCCCTGACCGCTCAGTGCCGTGCGCAGCTGCTGCGCGATGTGCGCGATGCCGTCACGGCGCAGCTCCAGCACCTCGACGAAGTAGCGCTGCGCGGTCGACACCTCGTCCGGGTGGCTCGTCCCCTTCGCGCGGTCCACGAGCTGCGTGGCATCGCTCTCGTAACCGTTGATCGCGTTCTGGAGCTGGACCTGACCCTGACCACCCGGCCGCTGGAGCACCGCGAACAGGTTCTTGCTCTCGCTGTCCGAGCCCTGAACGATCGCGGCGACATCGCGCACGTAGTTCTTGAAGGCGTCGCGCCGCGCGCTGTCGCGGCAGCTCTTGATGCCGAGGACGAGGAGCAGCAGGATCACGAATGCGACGCCGCCGCCAACTAGGCGGCGGTACAGCAACGTCTGCCGATCGGTACTCGGCCCGCGCGGAGGCGCCGCCCGCCTGGTTGTCCTGCCTGGTCTGTCTGCTCGTTCGTCGAAAAAGGACACGGAGCGCTCCAGCCAGCCCTCCCACCGTGGCAGGCTATGGGGCGGAAGTATCACACTCCGGGCGGGCGTGATCTGCCATTCCCGCCTTCCGGGCGGGGCAGGGAGCCATCCGCCCGGCCCGAACACAGGATCCGAAGTGGAACGTCCTCCCACCACCGAGGAGCTGCGCACAGTGCGCCTCGACGACAGCCGGACGCCGGCGGTGGAGGCGGATCCTGGGCGCCGTTTCGGGTCCTCCCGAGGGGACCGCCACCGGCTGATCCTGGATCGCTACCGGCTCGAGCGAAGGCTCGGCGCCGGCGGCTTCGGCGTGGTGTGGCTGGCCTTTGACGAGAAGCTGGAGCGCGAGGTGGCGGTGAAGGTCGTCGAGCGGGAGGGCGACGGTCCGGTGCCCGAGCGCACCGTTCGCGAGGCGCGCGTGGCGGCGCGCCTGAACCACCCTGGGATCGTCGCTCTGTACGAGCTGGGCGAGGACGAGGATGCCGTGTACCTGGTCTCCGAGCTCGTCCACGGCCGGACGCTTGGGGAACTCGCGCACGCGGGCGCGCTGTCGGATCGGGACGTCGCCCGTATCGGCGCCGCCCTCTGCGACGCCCTGGCCCACGCGCACGATCGCAAGGTGATCCACCGCGACGTGAAGCCGCAGAACGTGATCGTCGCTGCGGACCCGGCGGTGGGCGCCGGGTTCGCGAAGCTCGCCGACTTCGGCGTGGCGTACCTCGGGGCCGCCGATCCGCTGACCCGCACCGGGGACGTGGTGGGGACGCTCGCGTACATGGCTCCCGAGCAGGCCGAGGGCGCGCGGGTGACCGCGGCGGCGGACGTGTACGCGCTTGCGCTCACGCTCTATGAGGCGTGGACCGGCTCGAACCCGGTGCGCGGGCCGAGCCCGGCCGCAACGGCTCGCCGGCTCGGACGGCGCATGCCCTCGATGGCCGCCTACCGGCCGGACCTCCCGCGCGACCTGTGCGCGTGGATCGACGCAGCGCTCGATCCGGTCCCCGAGCGGCGCCCCAAGCTCTCCACGCTCCGCGAAGCGCTGCGCGAGGCGGCGCCGGAGCTGGCCGACAGCGGCGGCCTGCGCGAGCCGGAGACGCTCCAGCGGCTCGGCATCCCCCGCACCACCGACGAGCGGACGCGCGTGCTCGAGGACGTTCTTTCCGGCGGTCGCTCGCGCGACCTGCTCACCCGGGCTGGAGCCGGTCTCTCGGCGGGCGGCCTCGCCCTCGCGGGGCTGGAGACGCTCGGACCGCACCCGCGCTTCTCGCCGGCTGCCGCGGCCGCCGCGGTTGCGATCGTCGTGGCGCTGCTGCCCCGGCTGGGCTGGCTGCTGGGTGCGGCCGGGTTCGTCGCCTGGCTCGGATGGGAGCTGCGCGACGGGACCGCGCTCGTCGTGGGCGCGGCCCTCGTGGCCGCGCCGGTGCTCGCTCCGCGGGTGCGGCGCGGATGGTCGGTCCCGGCGCTTGCGCCGCTCCTCGGGGCTGCCGGGCTGGGTCCGTTTTACCCGGCCATCGCCGGGTTCGCCTCCACCGCTCTTCGCCGCGCCGGCCTGGCGGCGGCGGGCTACGTGTGGCTCTGCTGCGCGGAGCTGCTCACGTCCGACCGGCTGCTGTTCGGCCCGCCCGTCGACGCCGCCGCCCGCGCTGCGTGGGCGCGCTCCCTCCCGGGCGCGGCGAGCGACGCGCTGCTTCCGCTCGCCAGCTCGCCCGTCCTGGTGGGCGCCGCGGTGTGGGCCGCCGCGGCCGCGGTGCTCCCGCTCGTCGTCCGCGGTCGCTCGCTGGCGCTCGACATCGCCGGCGCGGTTGTCTGGGGGGCCCTGCTCACGGGCGCCCACCGCGCCGTGGCCGAGCTCGCCGGGTCGCATATTCACGGGACCGATGCGCGCGGCGCCGCGGCGGGTGCGGCGCTTGGCGCCCTGGCGGCCGTCGCAGCGCGGGCCTGGGGGCTCTGGAGAAGGGCCGGCGAACCCGCTCAGTTTCCCTAGGATGGCTCGACCGTGAGCGTCCTTCGCAACCTGGAGGCGAAGATCGAGGGGCTCGTCGGGGGCGCGTTCAGCCGCGCCTTCAAGTCCCGCGTCCAGCCGGTCGAGATCGCGCGCAAGCTCGCCAAGGAGATGCAGGACAACCAGACGGTCTCGATCTCTCGCACCTATGTCCCCAACCAGTACACGGTGTGGCTCTCGCCGCAGGACCGCGCGCAGTTCGAGGGCTACGAGGACGGCGTCAAGAAGGAGCTCTCCGACTACCTCCTCGAGCACGCCCGCAACGAGGGGCTCGCGTTGATCACCCGGCCATCGGTCGAGTTCAAGACCGACGACCGCCTCGCGCTGGGGGAGTTCGGGATCCAGACCGCCCTCGTCGGGGGACCCGATGGCGAGGAGGTGCCGATCGAGGCGGGAGCCTCGGCCGGCGACTTCGGCCACACCATGGTCTACTCGCCGGACCGCGAGGCGCGCCCGCTCACGCCCCCGCCGGCGGCCAGGGGGCGCGCGCTGCTCGTGGGCGAGGGCAAGCGCTCGGTGCTCACGGGCAGCCGCGTGCTGATCGGGCGCAGCCGCGACTGTGACATCACGCTCGAGGACCCGAACTCGTCGCGCCGCCACGCGGAGCTTCGCAACGAGGACGGGAGCTGGATCGTGACCGACCTTGGCTCCACCAACGGCGTCAAGGTCAACGGCCGGCGCGTGCAGGAGGCCGTCCTGCAGCCCGGCGACGAGCTGGCCTTCGGACTGGCCAGGCTGCGCTTCGAGCTGGAGTAGCAGCGTGCACACGGATCCCGTCGCCGTCGCATTGAAGTTCGGCTTCCTGGCCGTTCTCTATCTGTTCCTCCTGTGGGTCGCCTGGAGCGCGACGCGCGACGTGGCGTGGAGGAGGACCGCACGGCATCCAGCCGCAGCTGGTGGTGATAGCGGCGATGGGCCATCCGCCGGGGACGGTGTTCGAGATCCACGACGAGGCGATCCTCGGCAGGGCACCGACCGCGGACGTTCGGATCGAGGACTCGTTCGCCTCGTCCTCGCACGCGCGGATCTTCCCCCGCGGGGGGTCGATGTACATCGAGGACATGGGGTCCACAAACGGGACCTATCTGAACGAACGCCAGCTGCAGGCCGTCGAGCAGCTGCAGCCGGACGACACGATCCGTATCGGCGAGACCGAGTACCGCTACGAGGAATGAGCCGTGGCGCTTCGGACCGCTGAAAAGGCAAGTCTCACGAACGTTGGGCGCCAGCGCCAGAGCAACGAGGACTCCTACCTCGAGCGCGATCCGCTCTTCGCCGTCGCCGACGGGATGGGTGGGGCGCGCGCGGGTGAGGTCGCGTCGCGCATGGCCGTCGAGGCCTTCGACAGCGCGGCGAAGGACGCGTCGCCCGAGGAGACGCTCCGCAGCGTCGCGCAGGAGGCGAATCGCCGGATCTACGAGATGGCGCAGGGCGACACCGAGCACGCGGGGATGGGGACCACGCTCACCGCGGCGATGGTCACGGGCCGTGAGGTGGCGGTCGGCCACGTGGGCGACAGCCGGCTGTACCGCCTCCGCGACGGCAAGCTCGAGCGCCTCACCGAGGACCACTCGCTGGTGGAGGAGCTGATGCGCCAGGGACGGCTCACGCCCGAGGAGGCCGAGAGCCATCCGCAGCGCTCGATCATCACCCGCGCGCTGGGGCCCGAGCCGGAGGTGGACGTCGAGACATTCACGGACTCGGCGCGTGACGGCGACGTGTACCTGATCTGCTCGGACGGCCTCTCCGGGATGGTCTCCGAGGAGGACATGACCGCAATCCTGAAGGGCTCACGATCGCTCGACGGCGCCGCCAGTCAGCTCGTGGACGCCGCGAACGAGGCCGGTGGCAAGGACAACATCACGGTCGTGCTCTTCCGGCTCGAGTCCGACGGCGAGCCGGAGCCCGAGCCACCGCCCGACACGCTCAGCGGCAAGGAGGCCGAGGAGGGCCTCAGCTCCGAGACCGTGCGCGACGCGGTCGCAGAGGCCAAGGCGGACGCTGGGACCATGGCGATCGGAGCGGACGAGGCGGCGAGGGCGCGCGAGCACGCGGCCCCCGAGGCGCGGCCCGCAACCGAGCGGCGAGCGCCCCGCCAGAGCCCGGTGCGGGTGCTGCCGCCCGACGAGGCGCGACGGCGGCCCGCGGGCCGGCGGCGGAGCCGCCGCCGGATCGGTGCCGCGATCGCCGTGCTGGCGGTGGCCGCTGCCGTCTTCGGCCTGTACGAGGGCGGTCGCCAGTTCTACTTCATCGGCACGGACGCACGCGGGGTGGTCGCGCTCTACCGCGGGCTGCCCTACGACCTGCCGCTCGGGATCCACCTCTACACGCGGGTGTACTCGAGCGACGTGCCCGCGTCCGCGATCACGAATCACCGCCAGCGCGCGAACCTGCTCGACCACCAGCTGCGCAGCCGCGGCGACGCGGTCACGCGGCTTCGCGAGCTCGAGCGCTCGGAGACGCCGCGATGAAGGCCCGCAACCGCGAGCTGTTCGGGCTCCTGCCGGTGTCGCTGCTGGTCACGGCCGGCTTCACGGCGGTCCTCATCACGCGCTCGCGCGACATCAACAAGGTCACCGTCACCTACGGGCTGGTCTTCCTCGGCGCGTGCCTCTTCGCGCACATCTTCATCCGCGCTCGCCTACCGGACGCGGACCCGTACATGTTTCCGCTGGTCGCGCTGCTGGCGGCCTTCGGGCTCGTCGAGATCTACCGGATCTCGCCGCACCGGGCGCTCGGCCAGGCGGTCTGGTTCGGCGTTGGGCTGGGCCTGTTCTGCGCGACGATCGTCTTCCTGCGCGACCACCGGCGGCTGGAGCGCTACCGCTACACGATCGCGGTGGTCGGGATCGCCCTTCTGCTTGCGCCGCGCGTACCGGGGATCGGGCGCGTGACCAACGGCGCCTACCTGTCGATCGGGATCGGGCCGATCCAGTTCCAGCC
The DNA here is from genome assembly GCA_005883295.1 of Actinomycetota bacterium. GTDB lineage: Bacteria > Actinomycetota > Thermoleophilia > Solirubrobacterales > Thermoleophilaceae > AC-37. The sequence continues at coordinate 1,198 of VAWV01000043.1, read as the reverse complement.
CGCCGAGGTATCGAAGATCGCGATCATCATCTTCCTCGCGAGCTACCTGAACGAGGTGCGCGACGTGCTCGTGCAGGGCCGCCTGCCGCGCCTCTCGCTCAAGCACCTCGGGCCGCTCCTCGTGATCTGGGGCGCGGCGATGTTGATGCTGATCTTCATCCGCGACCTGGGCAGCGCGATCATGTTCTACGGCGCCTTTCTCGCGGTCCTCTACGTCGCCACCAACCGGCTCTCGCTGGTGCTCCCCGGGCTCGCGCTCTTCGTGGGCGGCTCGGCCTTCCTCGCCAACCACATCACCCACGTGCACGACCGGGTGGAGGCCTGGCTGCACCCCTTCCGCCCCGATCTCGTGGACGGCAAGGCGTACCAGATCGCCCAGTCCGTGTTCGCCCAGGCGGATGGCGGGCTGTTCGGCCAGGGGTTCGGCCAATCGCTCCTCGAGGTCACGAAGGGCCACCCCATAATCCCGGCGGCCCACACCGACGTGATCTACGCGGTGATCGTGGACGAGCTGGGTCTCTTCGGCGGCACCGCCATCCTCGTGATCGCGCTGCTGTTCGTCGCGCGCGGCTTCAAGGCCGCGACGATGGCCACGGAGGGCTTCTCCACGCTGCTCGCCGCGGGGCTGACCGCGGTCTTCGCGCTGCAGGTGTTCGTGATCGTGGGTGGCGTCACTCGGGTGATCCCGCTGACCGGCGTCACCCTTCCGTTCGTCTCCTACGGCGGCAGCTCGATCGTCGCCAACTTCATTCTTGTCGCGCTGCTCCTGGTCATCTCCGACCGCGCGCGGCGCGATCCCGGACGCGTGCGGGGAGGGCTGGTTTGAACCTCCAGATCGGCCGCCTGTTCGGACTGTTCGTGGTGCTGTTCGGCGTGCTCGTGTTCTTCATCCCGCGCGGGCTCATCCTCGCCGATGACGGCACGCACCTGACCGCGAACCGCCACGGCGGGAGCGGCGAGACCCTCCGCTACTACCGCAGCTATCCGACCGGCTCGCTCTTCTCGCACGCGGTGGGCTACTCGTTCGTCTCCCGCGGCAGCGCCGGGATCGAGAAGGCCTACAACCGCGAGCTCACCGGGCAGGAGAACGAGTTCAAGTCGCTGATCGACCAGCTCGGCGGCGGGACGAAGGCGGGCGACGACCTCCACTCCACGCTCGACCCTCGCGCCCAGCGGGTGGCGCTGTCGGCGCTCGGCG